>JACPRT010000066.1 GCA_016189845.1 Chloroflexota bacterium
AAGACAGCGGTCACGCTCGGAGCGGATGGACCCAGGCTGGACGCAATCCTGCGGTTCGTCACCGCGAAACGACGCATGGGCCACGGCCTGCTGAATCCGGGCGCGGACGCCGAGCACGATCACGGGCATCGCCTCCCGCATCCCCGCTGGAGCGGGTTTCCTGGCGGACCGACCACCTGAGATGAAAACCGCGCGGCGACGCCCGGCGTAAGTTGTACCGAAGCGAGTTGGACCAACGGTACCGTGCACCGGAGGCGCCGACTCGCTTCCCTGTTTCACCGGAGCATTCACTCCCATTTGAAGGTGCGGGTCGAGAGCGCGGAGCGCTTTCGCAGGTCCCGAGCGATGCTGACGTTTTCGCCGTCGACGTGGTCTGCTTTACTGGTACCGATGCCGGCCAATCCGATCTACACCCCTCAGCAGGCTAATCAAGTGCTGCCGTGGCTCACCGAGCGGCTGACTGCGCTGCTGAGCGCGGCCGCAGAACTCCGGAATGCACAGAATACCGTCGAGACGCTGACCCGGCGCGCCCGCGGGAACGGTGACCACGATCTTAGCCAGGAGCTTTCCGCGGCTGAACAGAGTGCCGAGGGCGGGATGCGCAGGGTGCGTGAGTTGCTGAATGAGATCAAAGGCCGCGGCATCCAGGTGCGAGACGTGGAGACAGGTCTGGTTGACTTCCCGGGCGAGCGGCAGGGCGAGCCGGTGTGGCTATGCTGGAAGCTGGGCGAGACCGAAGTCGGGCACTGGCACGAGTTCGACCAGGGCTATTCGAGCCGAAAACCGCTCTAGCCTCAGGCCTTCTTGACCGCGGTCTTCTTTCGCCGTCGAAGCCGGATGGCGGGCCTGCGGCGAGGCTTCTTCGCTTCCTTCTGCGGCGGCTCCTGCGAATCTACCAGCGCGGCGTCGTCACGCTCGCCGGTCCTGATCCGATATGCCCGCCGGACCTCCGAGACGAAGATCTTGCCGTCCCCGATGCGGCCGCTGCGCGCGCTTTGAATGATCGCCTTGACGGCCTTGTCCAGCAGCTTGTCCGGAACGACCGCGTCGATCCGGATTTTTGGCAGCAGGTCGACCCGGTACTCGACCCCGTGCGACGTGTCGGTGACGCCACCCTGCTGGCCGAACCCGCTCGCCTCCGTGACCGTCATCCCGCGCACGCCAGCGGCCTGGAGCGCTTCCTTTACCGGGATGAGCCTGGTTGGCTGAATGATTGCGATGATCTGTTTCAAGACCGGTCCCTGGCACGCGAAGTTACATGGAGTCGTCAGGGCTCATGAGGCGGTAGCCGCGCATGTGGACGGCACGGATTCCCGGGTGCCCTGCGTCGGTCAGTTTACGACGCAAACGGGAAACGTACGTATCGACCACGCGGGCGTTTGAATCGCCCTTCGACCACACCTTGCCGTGGATCTCCCGGCGTGGAATGACCCGATCGTTCTCTTCGATGAGCACCTTCAGGAGATCGAACTCGCGGGCGGTCAATTCAAGCAGTCTGGCCCCGCACCACGCCGCATACACATTCAGGTCGAGCGTGATCCCACACTGCGCCAGCTTGCGGTCCCGTACGCGGCCAGGACGCAGGCCGTTGCCGATGCCAATCGGGCGGGGCAGGGCATCCGAAACGTCGGACATTTGCGATGTCTCCCAGAAGACGGCCGCACACTGGTCCGCTGACGCCACCCCTGGACCGCCGAGCGCCGCACCTTGTAAGGATATAAGCGTCAGGCTAGCAACGCGTTGTTACGCGGCCGTTGCGCGGGCGTTACGCCCGAATGACATCTGTGTAACGCGGATGTTGCGAACTTGTTACGACACATCTCCGTTACGCGAACGTAACAACGAGGACATGGCCGCGTAACACCCGCCCCACACCATTGGTCCTGATCGATCTGCGTTTCTCTGGAGGGACCAATGCCTGTTCAAGCGCTGTTCGCACTGGTTTTCTTCGCCATGCTCTTCGTCGCGTGGGTCGTCCTGCCGACGATTCTGCGCAAGAAGCACGAAGGGTCCATGAACAAAGAATCCAACTAGCAGTTGCGGCGGGCCGCACGGGCCCGCCTGGTAGAGGGCTGGGCCCCGAGGCAAGGGGCATTTTGGGGAGGGTCACGCGCGATGCGTGAGTTAGTGATGAGTCGCTGGACTCGCATTTCTGTGATGGTCGCCATAATCGGCATGGCGTTCCTCGGGATCCCGGCGCTTGTTCACGCCGCGGACCCCAACGGCGCCGACACTATTGCCGCGAATCCCAACGCCGGGCTCAACATGGCCTGGACGCTGATCGCCGGATTCCTGGTGTTCTTCATGCAGCTGGGGTTCGCGTTTCTCGGCGCGGGTCTGATCCGCTCGAAGAACACCGTGAACTACATGACGAAGTCGTTCCTCGACTTCTGCATAGCAAGCCTTGGCTTCTGGGCATTCGGCTTCGCGCTGATGTTCGGCGGCTCGAAGCTCTGGCCGGGCCTCGAGGAAGGCAACTCGATCATCGGGTTCTCCGGGTTCTTCCTCTCCGGCGAAAGCTATGACGTCTCGACCATCATGGGGTGGTTCTTCCAGATGGTGTTCGCCGCTACCGCTGCGACCATCGTCGCCGGGGCGGTCGCCGAGCGCATGAAGATCACCGCCTATCTGGCATACAGCTTCATCATCGGCGCGCTGATCTACCCCATCTACGGCCACTGGGTGTGGGGCGGCGGCTGGCTCGCCACGCTCGACATCGGTGGCACCGTGGGTGTGAGAGACTTCGCCGGATCCGGCGTCGTCCACGCGGTCGGTGGCACCGCCGCGCTCGTGGGCGCATGGATGGTGGGGCCGCGCATCGGCAAGTTCAACACGGACGGCACCCCCAACCTGATCAAGGGGCACAACCTGCCCTACGTCGCAATCGGCACGTTCATCCTGTTCTTCGGCTGGTTCGGTTTCAACCCGGGCAGCACGCTTGCGGCGACCGACCTCCGGATCTCGGTCATCGCGGTCAACACCTTCCTTGCCGGCGCCACCGGCGCGGTCGTGGCCATGTACTGGAAGTTTGCTCGCACGGGCAAGGCCGACCTGGTGGTGGCGTGCAACGGTGCGCTCGCAGGTCTGGTCGCCATTACTGCACCCTGCGCATTCGTGGCGCCGTGGGCTGCAGTGGTGATCGGGGCCGCCGCCGTACCTGTCATGCTTGCCGCGGCGTACTTCGTGGAGCGAGTCCTGAAAGTCGACGATGTGGTGGGCGCGGTCCCGGTCCACGCAGGGGCCGGCCTCTGGGGCCTGATCGCGGTTGGCATCTTCGCCGACGGCACCTACGGCGGCGTCAGCGGCCTGGTCGATGGCAACGCGAATCAGCTCGTGCTGCAGATCATTGACGTGGTCACCGTCGTCGCGTGGACCGGCGCAACGGCGTTCCTGACGTTCTTCGCGATCAAGAAGGCAATGGGCCTGAGGGCTACGAAGGAAGAGGAACTGGCTGGCCTCGACGTCCCCGAGCACGGCGCCGAAGCCTACCCGGTCGACGTGCCCGCCCGGGCGCCCGTTACGGCCGCTGGCATGGCCGACTAGGAGCAAGAGAAAGGAGAGACCCCCCTGGGAAAGGGGGGTCTCTTCGCGCCTGGAACGTGGGCGCTCGCGTGGAACGTGCGCGGCCGGCATGCCGCCAGTGATCCGCTGGCGGAGCATGCTCGTTTCGAATACGCTCTGCGGCCGGAGGGAACGCGTGGTGGTATTCGACATCTTGATCAGCGGCGGCACCGTCGTCGACGGCACGGGCAAGCCTGGCTACCGTGCAGACCTGGGAGTGAAGGGAAAGCGAATCTCTGCGATCGGCGACCTCGGCGACGCCGTCGCCACCAGAGTGATAGACGCCACAGGGCTGGCGGTCTCGCCCGGGTTCATCGACACCCACGCGCACTCCGATGGCGCGCTACTCATGGACCCGCAGCACGCCAACGGCCTCAGGCAGGGCGTCACGACAGAGGTCCTGGACCAGGACGGCCTTTCCTACGCTCCGCTGTCCCCTGAGAACTACCGAATGTACCGGTGGTACCTGTCGGGGCTTCTGGGGCTGCCGCCCGAGGATCTGGACATGTCCTCCATGGCGGCGTTCCTGGCCAACTATCACCGCAAGGTGGCAATCAACGTGGTCGCGCTGGTGCCCCACGGCGCCATCCGCATCTCGGCGGTCGGCTTTAAAGATGTGCCGCTGAGAGGCCAAAATCTCCAAAAGGCGAAGCGGCTCGTCAGTGAGGGCATCGAGCAGGGCGCACGCGGCTTCGCCACCGGGATGTCGTATTACCCGAACTCCTACAGCGACACCGCAGAGCTCATCGAGCTGAACAGGGTGGTCGCACGGATGGGCGGTGTTTACGTGACCCACCTGCGGAACCACGAGACCGATCGTGGCTTCAAGGGCGGGGGCGTCGCCGAGGCGCTGGAGATCGGCCGGCGTTCCGGCGTGAAGGTCCATTTCTCGCACTACCGCACGAGCGCGCCGAACGCCGGGAAGGTCGCCGAAATCATGGCCGACATCGACCGCGC
>JACPRT010000060.1 GCA_016189845.1 Chloroflexota bacterium
CGGCTGCGTCTTCACCGAGGAATCTGAACCAGTCGATCCACGACGTCGACAGGGCGGCAGGGGCCATCAGGACGAGGACGCAGACGATCAACCAGACGATCGAACGGGCGCCCTGCCCAAAGAGGGCCGATGCGACGGGGGCGGCGAGCAGCGCCAGCGACAGAACGAGGCCGGTGTGGGCGACGACGTAGTCGGATACCGGCCCGAACGGCAGCCGGCCCAGGTATTGCTCCCACAGCTCTTGAAGCGTGGCAGCCGCGGCGGAGTCGAGGAATAGAGTCACAGCGAGATACGTGACAATCCCGACGAAGGCGGCTCGCGCCGCCACGAGCGACAGCTGCAGCCAGGTCATGTGACCTTGGCTCCCCGCGTGAAGCGGAGCAGCGCGCTGGCGAACGCCTCTTTCCTGGGGTCCCATTCGAGCACGATCGCAGACCTTCGCCGAAGGTCCTCGACCACCGGCCTGGTCTCGAAATGCCGGATGCGCGTGGCGAAGCCGGAACCCGGAAGCTGTTCCGCGGGGTACAGGTACCCGTTGATTCCGACCACCCACACCGGCATCCGGCGGATCCTGGATGGCGACAGATGGCCGAGAGTCTCGATGCCCTGCAGCAGCCGGGGGTGGACGGCAGGGCTGGGCGAATCCGGGCCGGGCTGCACGTCGAGCCGCGTAATGACGATGCATACCGGCGACAGGGCGAGCAGATGCTGCCGGACGACGTGAGACGCGCGGACCAGGTCGTAGTACTCGCCTTCCGGCGACAGCTTCGCCAGTCTTGCACTGAGCGACTGGTAGTGGCGGCGTCCGACGTCGGGATACAGGAAATCGTCCGGTGTTCCCGAGAAATGTGCGCCAACGTAGTATCCGTGGGTCAGGAAGAAGTGACCGATCGCGTTGGCCGCCTCGATGGCGCTTTCGAGCGGGTTGATGAGATTCGTGCCGACGAGCATGTGACGGGAGCAGTCGACGAAAATCCAGACGGCCCGGCGTCCCTCCCGCTGGAACTCGTTGACCAGGGGCCTGCCTGCTGTGGCCGCGGCGTGGCGGGCCGACGCCTTCCAGTTGATCGACCGTATTGGATCGCCCGCGGTGTATTCGCGGATCTCCTTGAAATCTGTCGTGGCCACACCGAGCGCCGCCAGCGCACCTGCGGGATACGCGCTGCTCGCGATGCCACCGTGGGCGCGAAGACGTCTGACCGGCAGGACCCTCGGGAACACGCTCAGCGTCGTAGCGGCCGGGCCCACGCCACGCGTCGCCGGCCACAGGTCAAATACGTGGCGAGACTCCCACTGAGTCGAGGGAAGCTCGTAGATGCCTCGCTTGGAGCAATCGATGGCGTACCGGTTGATGTACGTTGCCGGTCGCAACCACTTCCACAGCATCCGCACATTGGAACCACTGGCCAGGGCGAGGTCGGTCGAAAAACTGTCGAAAACGGCCACCGGTCCAAAACCGGTACCCACGTTTACTACCCATTCGACCTCGATCCGCTCGCCGATTGAAACCGAGTTGCGGCTCACGCGCCGCTGTATGCGTACGTCGCCTGGGGATTTGACGGTGAGCCCGATCGCAAGGCCGAGCAACAACGTGACTCCGACTGCCAGGGCGGGGATATTGCCGAGGAAGACGGATCCGCTGATGAACACCAGGGACACCGCGGCCGCCCAGCCGGCATATGCCGTTGGCGATCGCGCGATGGTCCCCACTGCCGGCGCAGTTGCATGCCGGGCTTCCGCAGGCAACCTGTGCGTCATTTCAGGCAGGTGCGGGCTTGCGCTTCAGCTCGGTCGGGACCGGAGTCGAATCGACGATTTCCTGGACCACCGACGAATCCACCGTCCCTTCGATCACGATCTCGGTCCTCAGGATCACGCGATGCGACAGCGCGTCCGTTGCGACGCTCTTCACGTCGTCCGGCACAACGAAATCACGGCCGTGAATGACCGCGAGCGCCCGCGCCGCCTTCAGCAGCGCCAGACCACCACGTGGGCTCGCCCCTACCTCGATCTTTGCGTGTTCGCGTGTCGATCTCACGAGCCTGCCGATGTACTCGAGGATCGTCGGGTCGACGTAGACAGCGCTTTCGACCAGGTCCTGCAGCTGCCGGAACCGGTCTGCTTCGACCACATCCGATACCGAAGACGAAGGATCGTCGCTCCGCCAGGTGATCCTGCGAGACAGAATCTCCTGCTCGGCCTCCAGCGATCCCGGGTAGCCGGTCGAAAGCCGAAGCATGAACCGGTCGAGCTGTGCCTCGGGCAGGGGATACGTACCTTCCTGCTCGATCGGGTTCTGGGTCGCCAGCACTATGAACGGGGACCCTATCGGATACGTCTCGCCTTCGATGGTCACCTGGCGCTCCTCCATCGCCTCGAGCAGCGCAGATTGCGTTTTTGGCGGCGCTCGGTTGATCTCGTCCGCGAGAAGCACGCGCGTGAAGATCGGGCCCTTGACGATCTCGAACGTGCCGTCGTTCTGCCGCCAGATCTTCGTCCCCAGGATGTCGGCGGGCAGCAGATCGGGCGTGAACTGCACCCTTGTGAAGCCACAGCCGATCGAACGTGCGATGACCTTGGCAAGGAGCGTCTTGCCGAGTCCGGGGAGGTCCTCGAACAACACGTGGCCATTGGCCAGCGCCGCGGCCAGGACCTTTCGCAGGAGGATGCGGTTGCCCACGAACACGCCGCCGACGGCGTCGATGATCGCGTCGCAGTCTCTCTGCGCGGCTTCGAAATCGCCGCTCGTCCGCGGCAGATTGAGGTCGTCCGTTCTCACCGTCATCGGGTTCCGCCCGGCGCCAGGACCGAAGATCGCAGCTGGTCGGCGAAGCCCGTCCTCGCGACCGGGGTCTTGTCGGCCGTACGCCGCCGCATCGAAGGCAGATCGTACCAGCGGGTCTTCGCGTCACGGTACTGGACGATCCGGCCAAATTGCGTGATCAAAACCTCGCGCGTCATCCCGGACCTCCACCCGATCATCACGAGGGCGACCGCGAGCCGGATGCGGTCGCCTCGCTCCACGAAAGCCTGCCTGGCATCCGCCCATGCCACATTCGCGGCATCCCCGGTTAGATCGACCCGGGCCGCGGCGCCTGGCGGGGACGATGCGATCGCCTGCTCCATGCGTTCCGCGGCGAGACTCCGCGCGACACGGGCGCGCTTGCTACCCGGCCCGCCGGCCAGGCTCCGCCATGCCAGCCGTGGCAGTCCCTGGGTCGGCGCCGTCGCATCGACCAGCGGGCTTACGGCCATCACGACTTCGTCGATCGGACGTGACGCAGCCGTCATCGCCGTGGCGATACGCACCGCCAGGACCGAGGCCTCTCCGGTTTCGACGAAACCCTCGCGGATGGCAGCCGCGCGCGTCAGCGCGCGGTCGGGGACAGGGCTGGCGTTCTGCCGGTGGTGGCGCCACTCGCGCCACGCGGGCAGCGCCGGGGGCAAGGACGCCCGTTCGCCTATGCCCGCCGCTGCTCGCGCCATCAGATAGGCCACCGGCAGCGCCAGCCCGAGCCATTCGATCAGGGGAGCATAGACAGTCGATTCGTAGACTGCCGGCCTTACGACCGTTGCGTACAGGGCGATCAGCCCTCCGAGGTTGGCGTTGCGGAACTGTGATCCGGCAAGCCAGGCAATCACCGAGGCCGCCACGGGGGGCATGTTCCCGGCCGCCAACGACCTGGCCATCTCACCCGCCGCCAGCGCGGCGAGGGCGGAAAACCCGACGACGCCGGCAACCTGGGCGGGCGCGCCGACCGCCTCCATCTGTTGCGCGGTTCCCCAGACGACGACGCCAAGCGCCAGCGAGCGAGAGGCCGCGAACAGCGGCCCGAGCCTGCGGCGGTCCCAGCGGGCGGTGTATCCGGATGTGCTGCGCTCCAGCCCCAGGATGGTCACTCCGGCAGCCACCCAGCGGTCGACGCCTGCCGTCACCGACAGATAGGGCAACAGCCGGGCGCCGATCCGTTCGTATCGCTCGGACAGGGTCAACTCCACGGCCAGATTGTTCAGCAAGTGGAATGTCAGGTAGCCGGCGACCGCCAGGCCAGCCCACAGGACGAGCGCGGCAACCATGTGCGAACGGCGAGACACCCGGACCAGGCGGATGAGCCAGAAGGAGGCATATCCTGCCCCGGCCGTCCAGACAGGCCATGCATAGAATCCCAGACCGAGGCCGGTGCGGACCGTTATGGGCCCATTTGGCTCCAGGAGATACCAGGCTGCGATGGATGCGACGAATGCCTGGACGGCTGCCCGGATCGACACCGGCCGCCATAGCGAAAAGCTCGCTCGATACAGGGAAAGAGCGGCGCCGCCGAAGAACACCGCGATCGACAGCGCACGCAACGGCGTCAGGTAGGGCGAGACGAACGCGATCAGACTGTTCAAGATCGGCACGGGGACCGAAGCGGTCGCAAGGTCCGGCAGGGCCCGCAGGAGCGCAAAGAGCACCAGCGATGCGGATAGCCCCCTGAGAGCGATCGCAGTCGCGCCCGGCCACGGACCGGTCCGCCAGGCCAAAAATGGGATCCCCTGAGCGAGAGCGAACGCCACGGCGGCCGCGTACAGCGCGAAGACCGGGCCTTGCATGGAATGGGAGTCGATGCCGCCCCGGGAAGCAAGCGGCCCCCCCAGTGCATAACCGGCCGCTATGATCACGATGACCAGCACCGCCGGCCTGGCCAGTGCGGCGATCAGTGCGGAGTACCGCGTCTGCGGTCTAGACTCTTGAACGATTCTTGCCACGGGCCGTCTCCGGGTTCACGCCGGCTTCTGAAGGTTGAGCCGGCGGCGGCGGCGCTGACGGTGGCGTGGCTGTCAGCCGCCGCCACGCCCGCCACGCTCTTTCGAACTGGGCGCGAGAGATCGTGTGCTCGCTGTAGTCCGCCTCTTCGAACGCGCTGACGAGGACGTCGAGGGCGGCCTGATCAGAGACCAGCGCCTTGTTGACGAGCACGGCTTCTGCATCGCGTGGGGTTGCCCCGGGTCCGAGCCTGGCGCTGCTGCGGTGTCTGCCCAGAAAATCGTTGAAGAGCCGGACGATCTCCTGTCTGTAATCGACGATCCGCAGCTGAATCGGAGGCACAGGCGGTGTCGAGCCCGGCTCGTTCAGCTGGCACCCGATTTCGATCGAAGCGAGTTCTGAGAAAGTGCATACGACCGTTGCGAAGCCTGCAGGGTCGGTCGTTTCAGTCTCGGTATCGGCCTTGCCGGCCTGGAACCGGACGGCGATGCCGCCTGCGACCTCACCGGCGTGAGTCGTGACGTGAGCGCGCAGCTCGAGCGGGTCGCCGATTCCCCACACCGCAGGCAGATCCGGTGCGATCTGGGGCAATTCGAGCCGCAGGGCGTAG
>JACPRT010000061.1 GCA_016189845.1 Chloroflexota bacterium
GACGAGGGAGTCACCGGGCTCGGTGAGTGCACCGACTACCGCGGCACCCCCTTGCTGGCCGACGGCATCGAAGCGATCAAGCCGATCGTCGTGGGCGCCGACCCGGCGAACATCGAGTACGAGGGCGTGACGGTCGCCGATGCCGTCCGCTGGACACGGGAGACAAAGGCGGCCGGATACCAGGCGATCAAGACCGACCCCTTCAAATGGCAGGGTCCGAGGGGCGGGACCGGCTACTGGGGCGCTTACCGGGTCGAACACTTGAGTCCGAAGGCGATCTCGGATGCCGTCGAGTGGGTGGCGGCCGTACGCGAAGAGCTTGGACCCGATTTCGAACTGATGGTCGACGCCCACGGCCGCTTCGATGTGGCGAGCGCGATCAAGGGCGCACACGCTCTCGAACCCTACGACCTCGTCTGGTACGAGGAGCCCGTGCCTCCCGAGAGCTTCGCTGCGCTCAAGGAGGTCCGCGACAACACGAGAATCCCGATCTGCGTGGGCGAGCGGCTGTTCACCAGATACGACTTCGTACCGGTGTTCGAACAGAAGCTTGCCGACTACATAATGCCCGACATCCTGTGGACAGGCGGCATCTCGGAAATCAAGAAGATCGCTGCCATGGCGGAGGCGTACTACGTGCGCATCAGTCCGCACGACGCCCTGGGTCCCGTATCCATCATGTCCGGCGCCCATGTCTCGATCACGACACCGAACTTCTACCGCCTCGAATGCCTGCACCGCTGGTTCCCCGATTTTGCGAAGATCATCACGCCGATGTTTGCCGTCAAGGACGGTGCGATAGAAATGTCGGACCGGCCGGGGCTGGGTTTCGAGCTCAACCACGAAGCCGCCGCAGAGTACCGGGTCGACCCCCACGCATCGCATGCTGCCCGGGTTACCGGTGGGACGAACTGGCGGGAAATCCAGAAAAGGAAAAAGGCCCGATGAAGATCACAGACATCAAGCCATACCTGACCATGCCGATCGAGGGCCTGGCGTGGCTGTTCGTGGAGGTCGAGACCGACGAGGGGATAACGGGACTCGGGGAGTGCACCGACTACCTGTCGAACCCGCACCTGGTACGAGGGCTCGAGGCGGTCAAGCCGCTTGTGATTGGAGCCGCCCCGGGTCACATCGAGGAGGTCTGGCAGCGAATATTCCACGCCTACAGCGACTTGAACGGGCGCGGTTACGTGTCACACCTGATAAGCGCCATCGACATCGCGCTCTGGGACATCAAGGGCAGGGCGCTCGGCGTGCCGATCTACGATCTGCTGGGTGGGCCAGTCCGCGATTGCGTGCCGCTCTACACGCACGTTCCGGACCAGGGTTCGGGCACCGTGTCGATCGACGCGATGGTGGCCGAGGCGAAGAAGACCAAGGCTGCCGGGTACGAGGCGATCAAGACGGACCCGTTCAAGTGGCAGTGGGACAGAAACGCATACCACCGGGGCGCGCACCTTGTTGAGCGCCTGACTCCGCAGGCGGTCGCCGAATCGGTGGAGTGGATGGAGGCGCTACGGGGTGCGATCGGCCCGAACTTCGAGTTGCTGGTCGATGCCCACGCCCGCTTCGACGTCGCGAGCGCTATCGCCGGCGCCAACGCCCTCGAGCACCTCGACCTCATATGGTTCGAAGAACCGGTCCACGTAGAGAGCAACGACGCCCTCAAGCAGGTCCGCGAGAACGTCCGCGTGCCGCTGTGCATCGGCGAGCGGCATTTCACCCGCTGGGACTACACGCAGATCCTCAGAGAACGCCTGGTGGACTACATTATGCCGGACGTGGCATGGTGCGGCGGGATAAGTGAACTGCGCCGAATCGCCTCGCTGGCGGAGCCGCAATACATCCGCGTGAGCCCGCACGACGCCCTCGGGCCGATTTCGATCGCGGCTGGCTTTCAGGTCTGCATGACGACCCCGAACCTGTACCGGCAAGAGTGTGTGCACACCTGGTTCGATACGTTCGCAAAGATGGTCACGCCGATGTTCGACATCCGTGACGGCGCCATCTATCCAAACGGCCGCCCGGGCCTCGGGATCGAGCTCAACAGGGACGAGGTCGACAAGCACCTCGTCAACGTCGACGACCCGCGAGCCCTTCCTGGCTGGTGGTGGTCCGGGTCCGGAACGGAACCGGTTTCGCGCAAGCCGATGCGTCCTGGCAAGCGCTCCGTGGCGCGGCGGAAATAGAGATGCAGCTTTTCGACTACGACCGTGCAACAGAGGTCATGGACCGTGCCGGCGTCGACCTGATCCTCGCCTCGAGCCGCCCCAACGTGGGGTACCT
Organism: Chloroflexota bacterium; assembly: GCA_016189845.1. GTDB lineage: Bacteria > Chloroflexota > Dehalococcoidia > Lucifugimonadales > Lucifugimonadaceae > VGZT01. The sequence continues at coordinate 2,290 of JACPRT010000061.1, forward strand.
TGCCGACTACTGGCATGTCGTCAGCGACGAGTTCTACGTGCTGTGGGACCTGAACGTCGTCCACCAGACGCTGTGCGGAATACCCAGGGACAGGGCCAGGGGACCGTTCCTGGTGGCCGGCGCCGATGAGACGACCGTTCTCGAACGCCATGATCCCTGGATCAAGGAACGCCACTACTGGGGTCCCGGGTACTACGTCCAGACGTGGAAGGAACGCAACCCTGATCCCGGGAATCCCTCGGAAACGGCGGCAATCGTGATCGGCGAGAAGGGGTTCGAGAACGGGACCATCGCGGTCGAGATGAAATACATCGGCGCGGGCTACCTCGAGCGCCTGAGGCAGCTGCTCCCTGGGGCGACGTTCGTAGACGCCGAGCCGCTGCTGTGGCGGATGCGCCTAGTGAAGACGGCGGAAGAGATCGCCCGAAGCCGCGAATCCTGCAAGCGCACGTCGGCGGTCTGGCGCGAGCTGATGGACGAACTCGAGCCAGGAATGACCGAAACCGACCTCGCGCGCATGTTCACGACTCGATTCGTCGAACACGGCATGACGCCGGAACGTTCTTACATCATGTTCGGTCCAGCCGGGAAGCGGTTGATCAACGGGACGCCGGTGCCGACTGACACGCCTCTCAAGGAGGGCTACTTCGTGCGGTGCGACGTCCAGGGCCGCTACGAAGGCTACCTGTGCAACCTCTCACGGGTGATCGGGTTCGGGGAGGTGACGACCTCGATGAAGCGCGCACAGGTACTGGTGCGTGGAATGGTGGAGAACCTGGCCCCGGAGCTACGACCGGGCGCCACAGCCAGCGGTATCAGGAAGCTGGAGCTGAGGATGTACGACCGTACCGGCTTCAAGCCGGTCGTCCCGTACACGGGGCACGGCGTCGGGCGCGTCGTCCACGAGCCACCCTATCTCTACGAAAAGGACTCGACCGTCCTGGAGCCTGGAATCATCGTGACGCTGGAGCCTACGGTAACCTTCACCGAAGGTGGCGACCTGAACATCTCGATCGAAGATCAGTTCGTCATCACCGAAACCGGCAACGAATGCCTGACGAAAGACGCCCCGCTCGACCTGTACCTGAAATAGAGGAGTATTGCGTTGGCGATCCTGCGACTCGAAGAAATCGGAACGGTCCGCTCGCCGGTGAAGACGCCGGTAGAGACGGGATGGGCGGGAGTCGTTTCCGATCTCGTGGTGGAGTCGCGCTTCGCCGGGGGACTGAAGGGAATTCAGGAGTTCTCCCACGTGCTGGTCGTCTTTCTCATGCATCAGGCCTGGTTCGATCCGGGCTCCGATCTCGTGAGCAGGCCCGAAAAACGCGAGGACCTGCCTGAAGTTGGCATCTTCGCCCAGCGGGCGCGGCACCGCCCCAACCCGATCGGCACGAGCGCGGTCAAAATCGAGGCGGTGAGAGGGAATGTCGTGACGGTGCGTGGGCTCGATGCCATCGACGGCACGCCGCTCCTGGACATCAAGCCGTATTTCCCGCAGTTCGACCGGATCGAATCGCCGGTTGTCCCGGAATGGGTCGAACGCCTCATGCGCGGCTATTTCTGAGTTCGCGGGTGCCGCGTAGCCCCGCCTGCTCATACAATCCTCACGTGGCCAGCGACTGGCTTCACGTGCGTATCACGCGCCCGATGCCAGCCTAGGAGCATGCCGGCAGCCGGACCGCGGGTCCGCTGTCATCGGATGCCATTCCGGAGCGGGAGGGCGAGAGCGAATGACGATCAAGACGGTCCTGGTACCACTTGACGGCTCGGAACTGGCCGAGCGCACGCTGGGTACCGCGGCTGACCTGGCGGCAAAGCTATCTGCGTCGCTGGTGCTCGTGACAATCCTGGGCAAGACCGAGGCCGGCAGGGCTGGTCCTGGACCATCGGCCGCGTCCGGGCGGGCCCGCGGTGACGCTGCTCAGGCCGGTGAGAGCCCGGAGGCGGCCGCACGGCGATACCTCGAAGGGCGTGCTGCACAGCTGACCATCTCCGGCACGGTCAGGTCGCTGGTCCGGTTTGGCGATGCCGCTACGGCGATCGTGGAGGCGGCCGCCGCGGAGGCTGCCGACATGATCGCCATGACCACACGGGGCCGGTCGGGCCTCGCACGAGGGCTGCTCGGAAGCGTCACCGACCGGGTTATTCAGATCTCGCAGGCGCCCGTGCTTGTGATGCGGCCCGAGACTGCCGCACCTTCCGGCCAGACGGCCAGGCCGTTTTCCCACGTCGTCGTGCCGTTGGATGGGTCGCAGCGGGCCGAACTGGCCCTGCCGCTCGCAGGGGAGATGGCGCGCGCGTACGGCGCCAGGCTGGACCTCGTGCGTGTCGTGTCGCTGTTGCAGGTCGGCTACGCGGCCGAGCTCTACGTTCCTGTAGCCGGGTACGATCCGTACTCCAGGGAGGAGCTGGAAAAGGACGCCGCAGAATACCTGGAGCGCGTCGCGACCGCAGAGCGAGGCAAGGGCCTGACGGTGGATTGCCACGTGTCCTATGGCAACCCGCGTGCCCAGGTGGTGGAGATCGTGTCCGCCATGCCCGACTCGCTCATAGCGCTCACGACTCGTGGTCACACCGGCGCAACTCGTTGGGTGCTCGGAAGCACCGCTGACGGCCTGATCCGGACGGCGCCGGTCCCGACGCTGGTCGTGAGGGGATAGCTGAACGCAACGTGGCCTAGAATTCATCCCAGTGCCGGTTGCCTGGCGAGAGGCAGCCGGTGGCCGGTATGGGAGGGAATTCGATGCCGGGTCGGGCCCCACGTCATGATCAGCAGAACCCGGTCGATTCACATGACCGGGTCGTCCCGCGGGCGATCGTCTTTGCGGCCGCCAGGGGAGACCCCGACCAGCCTCCTGACGCTACGGAGTCCGAACGGGCGCTGGCGTCGCTGCCGTATCTGGCGCGGGTCCTCGTGGACGCGGACTACGCCGCCATCACGGTGATTGGCGCACACGGGTTCATCGAACGCATGTACGTGTCCGGAATGACCCCCGATAAGGTCGAACAGCTGGGGCCGCCGCCATCCGGAAAGGGCGTACTGGGCTTGATGGGCACCGAAACTTCGGCGCTCCGGGTCGATCGGATTTCGGCACATTCGCGTTCGGTCGGTTTCCCTTCCGGACACCCGCCGATGGAGTCGCTGCTTGGCGTCGCCGTCCAGCGCAACGGCGTGCACCTCGCGAACCTGTACCTGACCCGCAGACCAGGCCGTGCCGCATTCTCAGTCGACGACCAGAAGCTCGTCGAGACCGCGGCGCAGAATGTCGCAGCCGCACTCGAAAACGCCCGGCTCTACACCGAGGAGATCCGGCTCCGCCACGAGGCGGAGGCCGAGCGCCGCAGGTTGGTCGCGCTTGCGGAGGCAGCGCCCGCAGGCGTAATCGTGATCGATGCCGCGACCGATCAGATCCTACTGGTCAACGAAGAGGTTTCGAAGATCTTCGGGTTCCAGGTCCGGGCGGGCATAACGCGCGGCTCGTTGCACGGGCATTTCACATACCGCCGGCTGGATGGCTCAGTCGTAGAACCGAATGATCTGCCTGTCTATCGCGCGATCCGGGAAGGCGTGACGATCCGGTCCCAGGAGCTCGTGTTCGAACGGAAAGGCCAGCGCCCGACCCCGGTGTGGATCAACGCTGCGCCCGTCAAGGACGACGACGGAACGGTCATCGCCGCGATTGCGGTCATCCAGGACATCAGTCCGCTGAAAGCACTGGATGAGGCCAAGAACGACTTCCTTTCGATGATCACCCACGATCTGAGGACCCCGCTTGCGACGCTCAAAGGCCTGAGCTCAGAGGCCGTTACGCGCATTCGCGACGACGCCGAGCTTCGGGATGCGGTGCAGGCCATCGACGATGAGGTCGACCAGATGACGGAACTGGTCGGAAATCTGCTGGACATGTCGCGCATCGAAGCAGGCGCATATCCGCTCGAGCGCGAAGAATGCCATCTTGTCGATATCTGCGGCGACGCGGTGCGCCGTGCGAGGCGCTCGAGGCAATGGGCGACTCGCGAGCTGATCGTCGACGTGCCCGCGACGCTGCCTTCGGTTTACGCCGACCCCGGCCAGCTCGGCAGGGTCGTCGACAACCTGATCGGGAACGCGCTCAAGTACTCCGATAGCGCCGTGAAAATTACGGCGAAGCTGATGAATCGCGGGCGCGAGATCCTCGTGGAGGTAGACGACCAGGGGATCGGCATCCCCCCGAACGAATTGGGACACCTCTTCGACAAGTTCTACCGGGTGACGTCGGCAGGTCGGAAGGGGAGAGGCGCAGGGCTTGGGCTCGCGATCTGCAAAGCAATCGTGGGCGCCCACGATGGGAAGATCGGCGTCCGGTCAGTCTTCCGGCAGGGTTCGACCTTCTGGTTCAGCCTGCCGGTCCGGGATTAGCGGGCGACGAGCGGGGTCGCCGAGAGGGATGAGATGGTAACCAGCAGGCGCAGGACGAAACCCGGCGTATTGATCGCCGACGACGACGTTCAGATAAGACGCCTCCTTGCGCGGTATCTCGCCTCGGAGGGGTTCGAGGTCTGGACCGCGGAGAACGGGGAGGAAGCGCTGTACCTGGCGTCGCTCCACCAGCCAGACCTGATCGTGCTGGACCTCGCCATGCCGGTGATGGATGGTTTCACCGCGCTCAACAGGCTTCGGGAATGGTTCAAGGCGCCCGTCATCATCCTTTCGGCGACAGACCAGGAACGCGAGAAGGTTCGGGCGCTCGATCTGGGCGCCGACGACTACATGACCAAGCCGTTTGGCCCCGCCGAGTTGGCCGCGCGGGTGCGCGCGTCGCTGCGCCGCGCGGACCGTCTCGCGACGGCCGACGAACGCGATGGTGCGGTCGTCGAGACCGGCGAGATCGTGGTCGACCTGGGGGCGCGAGTCGTCAAGCGAAACGCGGAGGAAGTCCACCTGACGAGGACGGAGTACGACCTGCTGCGGATGCTTGCCACGAACCCGAACAAGGTGCTGACTCACCGCCAGCTGCTCCAGGGCGTATGGGGCCCGGAATATGGCGAGGAGACCGAATATCTGCGCACGTTCATCAAGCAGCTGCGCAGAAAGCTTGAGACCGACCCGTCGAGGCCACGGCACATCCTGACCGAGCCTGGCGTCGGCTATCGGTTCGCTACGCCGGAGGCGTAACGACGGTTATTGATTCAGAGACGCGAAGAGGCCCCGGCATCGCGCCGGAGCCTCTTCGTTTTTTGCGCCGGGCGGTAGGCTGGGTGTGCGCCCGGCGGGATCAAGCACCAATGGGCTGGCGAGGTGCCCACGTTTCTGGTGCTCAGATCGTCATATGGATGTTTGGCCGCGACCATTCCTCCAACCGACCGACCGGATCATGCGCTTCGACGCGTGAGGCTGCCGTGACGGCGAGGCCGCGAATCGTGAGGACTTCGTGAGAAATTCCATCTTCGTCAGTTCAGGTTGCGTAACGATGCCAGCTTCGGCGGGATTACAAGCACGGGTCTGCCCGAGGACCTCACAACCTTGTCAGTCACGCTTCCAAGCACCCATCTCGTGAGCCCGGAGCGCCCTCTCGAACCGACGACTAGCAGGCTGCCCGGCCACCGCCTGGCAGCCTTGACGAGGGCGGAGTCGGCGGGCCCCGGAACCACGTCGGCGGCGACGCTCAGCCCTTCGTCTCGAATTGCAACGGCCTGGCGGTCCAGGTAGTTCTGGGCCTCCTCGTGCAGGCGCCTGCGTACGACCTCCATCTCCCCCAGCGGTGCGTCGACGCCGGCCGGCGTGCCGGGTACTTCGTACGCGCGCACCAGCCGGAGATCGACTCGCAGCCGCCTGGCGATAGCCGCGGCGGGCCCGGTGCACGCTTCTGCGAGCTCGGAGCCGTCGAGGGCCGCAAGGACGACGGTCGGGAACCTGCTGTGAGCACGCTCGCTACCCGGTTCGCCGCTGTCCGGTCGCATGATGAGCAACGGCAGGTCGGATGCGTGCATCACGCGGTCGGTGGTGCTGCCCAGGAGCCCTCGTCCGATCCCTACACGCCCGTGAGTGGCCATGGCGATGAGGTCGCACCGCGCGCTGTGGGCTTCTTTGATGATTTCGGCAGGCGGGTCGCCTGAGGCGACCGACGTCGACACGCCAATCTTCGCCAGCCGGAGGTCGGCCGCGATACGTTCGAGCCTGTCGACGACCCGCTCGATGGGCCGTTCAGCCACCGCCACCATCGCCGGCTCAAATTCCCTCCGCATCTCGGCCTGCACGTGAGAGCCGTGCGGCTGGAACTCGACCACCTGGCCGCGATCGATCAGCGAGCCGAATGGCTCGTCGTCGTACTGGATGACGCTCGTGAGGTGAAGTTCCGCCCCCAGCTTGCCCGCAAGGCTGGCGACCCAGGGGAGAATCGCCGCGGAGAGGCTCGATCCGTCCAGCGGAACGAGTATTCGGGTGAATGTTTCCTGGCGCATTTGCGTCCGGCCCTCCGGGTGCTTTGACGATTCGTCATGAGGTTAATCGGGCCCGCGTGAGGAAGCCGTGACAGAGGGGTTTTCCGCGTGAGGCGAACGTGAGGAAATGGCGCCAACCAGAAGTCCCGCCGCCCCGAGCCCGATCGCCCACGCAACCCCTTCCAGGCCCGTGTACGGGAGCAACGCCAGGCAGGACGCGCCGGCGGCGCCCGGGAGCAAGACGTCCGAGGCAATCCGGCGCCACGACTTCTCTTTCGTTAATCGAGCCAGGTGACGGATCAACGCGAAGTTCACGACGGCGAAGCTGAGGAGTATCGCGGCGTTGGTGATCTGCGCCACTCGCTCCAGGTCGCCGATCAGCGCGAACGCGGCCGCCACGGCCGCCGTCAACGCCGTGGCCGCCCAGGGAGTTTTGCGGGCGCCTATCCCAGCCAGCCACGCGGGCAACGCCTTCGCATCGGCCATTCCATGGATCGAACGAGAGCCCGCAACCATGAGAAGCAGGACGGTGTTCGCGGTGGCCGCGAGGGCAACCAGGGTCAGCAGAAGGTGCGCGTTATCGCCGAGCGCACCCGGGGCCACCTCAGCGAGGGGGGCGTTCGATCCGGCCAACGCCTCCCAGCCAACGGCGCTCGCTGCAGAGACTGCAACCGCCACGTAGATTGCCGCGGAGACGAAGAACGCAATTCCGAGCGCACGCGGGAGCGTGCGCTCGGGTTCCTTTGCCTCTTCGACGAGGTTGCCGAGCTCGTCGAAGCCAAGGTAGGCGAAGAACACGAGCGCCGACGCAGTCCACACCCCCCCGAACCCTCGCGGAGTGGCCAGGTAGTCGATCTCTCCCCAGTGGGGCACGCCGACCAGGACTATGAAAACCAGCCCGCCTACCTCGATCAGGGTGAACACGATGGCGAGCGCGATCGACTCGCCCAGGCCCCACCAGGCCAGGGCTGCGGCGAAGGCGATCAGCAGCAGTGCGCCGGCAACGATGGGCAAGGGCGTTATGCCGGTCAGGTATCCACCGAATCCAAGCGCCACGGCGGCCACCGATACCACGTCGGCCCAGATCATGAGCCAGCCGGCGGTGAATCCGATCCTGGGCCCAAAGCCCAGAGTTGCGTACTGAAACTCGGGCGAGTTTTTGGGTCGGATACGAACGAAACGTGCGTAGGTGAGGGCGGTCAGGCCAGCGACGGCCGCGGCGATAACGAAGCTGGCCCACATCCCGTTGCCGGCATGGCCGGCGGCGGGGCCGATCAGCGCATAGATGCCCGCGCCCAGGATGACGCCGACGCCTGAAAGCGAGACGGCCCAGAGGCCAAGCTTTCGCTCGAGCCGGTTCACGTTTTTCACGCGACCCTCACCGAACAGGGGCGCATCCTCACGTCTCGGTCACGCATGCCCGTGCATGCTCTCGTTGGGGCTCCCGGCCAGCTTCGTAAAAGACCGAGAGGGGTGGTAGCCGATGTTCCGCAAGATTCTCGTCCCCATGGATGGATCCAATATCAGCGAAGGGATCGCCGGTTGGACGACGTCCTTTGCCCGTCCGATCGGCGCCGAGATGATTCTGCTCGCGGTCGTCGACCCCGGGAAGATTCCGATGCCGGACCGGCCGTCGTTCGGAACCCGTACCGAGGAATCGCGTCTCCATCCGGCCGCCGCAGCCACTCCGGGCCCACAGACCGGGGTATTGACCCTCGAACCCTTCGCGGACAGCGGGCCTCCGCAGCTGGCCCCGGCCACCGGCACGCAACTCGTCGATAGCGCGGTAGCTTCCGCCGACAGCTACCTGGTCCACCAGGCGCACCGGCTGACCGCGAACGGCCTCAAGGTAGCCACCAGGGTCGTCATTGGCCAACCCGCGCGGCAGATCATCGACCAGGCCACCGCGCTCGACGCCGACCTGATCGCCATGGCCACGCACCGAGAGTCGCCCGTCGCCCGCGGGATCCTTGGCAGCGTGACGGACCGGGTCATGCACCTGTCGACCGTACCGGTGCTGGCGGTCCATCCCAAAGGGCACGCGGCGTTGGACCTCGGTGCAACGCCGCCCAGGGTGATCTTCGTGCCGCTGGACGGATCGGAGCTTTCAGCCAGTGTCACGCCGATTGCGATCGACCTTGCGCGGGCCTTTGGCGCGCGCATGGAATTCCTGAGCGTCGTGTGGCGCTACTACGGTGTTGGCTGGCCGGAAAAGGAATGGTCCCCGACCGAACGCGGCGCGCCACCGGCCCGGGACGAGATCTTCCGGTATCTGGACAAGTTTGTCGGAGACGCGAACTCGCACGGGGTGACCGCCCACGCCAGGGCGTTGTTCGGCAGCCCCGCGAGTCGCATCATCGAGGAATCGGGGGCGGTGGAGGGCGCGCTGATCGTCATGAGCACCCGCGGAGCGAGCGGGTTCGCCCGGTGGGCGCTTGGAAGCGTCGCCGACAAGGTCGTCCGCTCGTCGGGGCACCCGGTGCTGGTAGTGCCGCCGTACACGACCCGCCCCGACTGGTAAAAGCCGAATGCGAGTGCCCGTGGCCGTCACTTGTTCATGCCCTGTAGCTGGCGTTCGTAGGACTCGGAAAACGAAGTCTGGCGGTTTCGCACATCCTCCGGCCAGGTCGACTTGATGTACGCAAGAACCGCCAGGACTTCCTCGTCTGTCAGGA
>JACPRT010000062.1 GCA_016189845.1 Chloroflexota bacterium
AGGTACGAACGCCGAGGCGAGCAGGAACCCGGCCGCGAACCCAACCACCACTGCCGTCCCGGCAACCCATTGCAGCCTCGGGTGCCGTCTGAAGCCCGCGGCACGGTAGCCGGCCTCGGCGACCGCGTACCCGATCCCCAGCGGGGCGAAGATCCAGAGCGCGTAGCCGATCGGCCCCGCCACCGTGAGCACGTAAAAATACACGACCCATGCCACCGTGGCTGCCGCGACCGCACCGCTCACGGCCCGGGCAAGCGCGAGGCCGGAAACATCGAACGCAGGGTTGACACGCAAGCGCGCGCAGTCCGGACAGCGAGCGCCGACCGGCGTATGAACGAGGCACCGCGGGCAGATGAGCTCGTTGCACCGCGAGCACCGCAGGTTCGTCTCGACGTTTGGATGCCGGACGCAATAGCTGACCCGTTCAGCGGTCTCAGTCATCGCGCATCCACCCTTCGCGGGCCGGCCGGGGGCCGGCCGGGCTTTCGCTTGATCCACTCGTCTCGACTGCCAGTATCCCGGTCCAGTATTAGCCGGTTAGCCACGACCCGGGCCAGCGACATCCCGTTGGGCCGCGCCTGCCGCGTCCCTGGCCAGCTTCCGAGCAGGCGCTTCAGCAGAAACAGGAACACGTAGATGACCGTGAACAGGATCACTTCATTCCGTAGCGGCGCCGATTCCGTCAACAGAAACCGCATCGCCGTGGCCAGCACCGGCAGAGCGAGGGTTCCGATGAACCAGGCGACCGGACTGTTGCGCGTGGCCGCCCACGTGATCGTCACGACGCCGCCGAACGCCACGAGCAAAGGCCAGTGGAGCGCCAGCAGCACCCCCAGCGACGGCGCCACTCCGCGACCTCCCTGGAAGCGGAGGAAGATCGGCCAGTTGTGCCCCGCGATTGCCGCCACCCCAATTGCTATCTGCATGTGCAACCCGAGGTGCAGCACGACGCCTGAGGCCAGGAAAACCGGCAGCCAACCCTTGACGAAGACGTCGTACACGATGAGCGGCACGGCGACCCATCCACCGGCCTGCTGCACTGCATTGGAGATGCCTACTGTGCCTGTGCCGTGATGGCGCAGGTCTACCCCTTTGCGAAGCCTGACCAGCAAGTAAGCGGATGGAACCGAGCCGAACAGATACGCAAGTATGGCCGCGAGGGCCAGTTGAGCTGCGGGAGTCATAGCGACAGTTTGCGTTCACGACGGCCTTCGGCCCGCCGTCTTGCACGCGCCTCCAGCTGTTCCGGGATCTCCAGCGGCGGCCCCAACGCCCCGGGCGCTCCCGGAATCACTTCGCTTTCGTTGCCATTGGCATGGTAGTCGCTCCCGCCGCACTCCAGCAGTCCGTGTTTCCTGGCCATGCCGTGGTACTGCGCCCGCTGATCCGGCATGTACTTCTCGGCATATACCTCGATGCCGTCCAGACCGGCCTGAGCGAGCTCCGCGACCACCCGGTCGACCTCGGCCACCGTGCGGGGATGCGCGACGACCGCCGCGCCGCCCAGGCTGTGGACGAGTTCGAGGGCATCCAGGGCGGTCAACTTCTCCCGGGGTACTCGTGCAACGCCGTTGTCGCCCAGATACCGCTCGAACGCCTCCTGAATCGACTTGATATAGCCGGCTTCCATCATGGCCCTCGCCACGTGCGGCCGGCCGACGACCCCGTTCGCGAGTTCCTGCACCCTGTCCCAGGCGACGTGCACCCCCAGCGTCGCGAGCTTCTCGACCGTCCTCCGGGCCGCATCGACCCGCCACTCGCGCATTCGAGCCAGCCGGACCTGGAAATCAGCGTCGTGGATATCGATGAAGTAGCCGAGGAGGTGGACTTCGGACCCGCTGCTCTCGGCGCTCAGTTCGATCCCCGGGATGAGACGCAGGTGGGGATAGCGGGCGGCCTGCGCAAAGGCCTCGGCGAGCCCGCCGGTAGTGTCGTGGTCGGTGATGGCGACCACTTTCAGGGCCGTCCCAGCGACCTGGTCGATGAGGCGCGACGGCGCCAGGCGCCCGTCCGACGCGGTCGTGTGAAGGTGGAGGTCCACCTGCGGACGCGGCGCCGGATGCCCGTTCGCGGCCTGCTCGATTTCACCGTTGGCCTTCAAACAGAATGCTCCCGATCGACCCGCTCGATACTGCGCGGCGCAGCGGTAGCGTCGTCCAGCTCTATCAGCACCGAATTGAATCTGCATCGGCCGCCCGCGACCCTGAGGTGCCGCGGGATGTTGTTGAGGAACCTGTACAGCGCATCCTCGGTTTCCATTCCGATCACGGAATCGATCGGACCGACCATGCCGAGATCGGTAACGTACGCCGTCCCCTTTGGCAGGATCCGCGGGTCCGCAGTAGCCACATGTGTATGCGTCCCGACCACCGCCGCAACCTTCCCGTCAAGGTACCACCCCATGGCCTGCTTTTCGGACGTGGCCTCGGCATGGAAATCGACAAGGATCGGTCGGCCGACCGCGGCGGAAGTCTTGAGGAAACGGTCGATCGTCGCGAATGGAGAGTCGGCCTCGCCGATGAACACACGACCGATGAGGTTCACGACGACGACATGACCCAGGTCCACGTAGCCTCTCCCGGGGGCCGTCGACGGGTAGTTCATCGGCCGGATCACCGGCAGCTCGGTCTCGTTCAGGTGCGGCATGAACTCCTTGCGGTCCCAGACGTGATTTCCCGTCGTGATGACGTCGGCGCCCGACTCCAGAAGCTCCCGGACGGTATCAAGGGTGAGACCGAAACCGGCCGCGATGTTCTCGCCCTGGACCACCGCCAGGTCTATCCGCAACTCCTCGCGAAGGCGCGGCAGGATCGCGGCGACCGCCTGCCGACCCGGCCGCCCGATCACGTCTCCGACCATGAGCACGCGCACGCTCTAACCTCGGTTGGCCGCACCTCGGCACATCCCGTGATTATCCGCTAGCGCGCAAATTCGACCGTACGGGATTCCCGGATGACCACGACCTTGATCTGCCCCGGGTAAGCGAGCGTCTCCTCGATGCGCTTCACTATGTCTCGTGCGAGGACCGCCGCCCGCGAGTCGTCGATCTCCTCCGGTCTCACCATCACGCGGATTTCCCGGCCCGCCTGAATGGCGTAGCAACGCTCGACGCCGGAGAACCCACGGGCAACGTTCTCCAGCGCTTCCAGACGCTGAATGTAGTGCTCCACCGTGTCGCGTCTGGCGCCCGGGCGGGCGGCGCTGATCGCGTCTGCCGCGGCGACTACGAACGACTCCACGGTCGTCATCTCGCGGTCGTGGTGCTCGCGAATCGCTTTCTGGATGTCGTCCGGCATCCCGTACTTGGCGACGAGGTCGGCGCCAATTTCGGCATGCGGACCCTCGATCTCGTGGGTGAGCGCCTTGCCGACGTCGTGGAGGAACCCGGCCGTGCGGGCCTGGTTCACCTTGGCCCCGAGCTCCGATGCGATCAGCGAAGCCAGCAGCGAGACCTCCACGCTGTGCTGGAGGACGTTCTCGCCGTAGCTGTACCGGAACTTGAGCCGGCCCATCATCTTCACGAGCTCGGGGTGAAGGCCCTTGACGTTGGAATCGAGCATCGCCTGCTCGCCAGCCTTGCGGATCACTTCGTTGACGTCCGCCTGCGCCCGCTGGACGATCTCCTCGATGCGGGCCGGGTGTATGCGCCCGTCCTGGATCAACGTCTCCCGCGCCCGCTTCGCGACCTCGCGACGGATGGGGTCGAAGCACGAGATCGTGACCGTTTCCGGCGTGTCGTCGATGATCAGGTCCACGCCGGTGGCCGCCTCGATGGCGCGGATATTGCGCCCCTCGCGACCGATGAGGCGACCCTTCATCTCGTCGTTTGGAATTTGCACCGCAGCGACGGTCGCTTCGGCGACGACTTCGGACGCCAGACGCTGTATCGAGCCCGCGATGATTTCACGCGCGACCGCGTCTGCCTTGTCGTGGAACTCTTCTTCCGCGTCCCGGATGCGACGCGCCATTTCGAATTGAATGCTCTCTTCGGCGCGCCGGAGCAGGAGCTCCTTGGCCTCGGAGAGGGACATTCCTGAGACCGTCTCGAGGCGTCTGGCTTCTTCTTGCCTGACCGCCTCCAGTTCCTGGACCTTTTTCTCCGACTGGACTTCCTGATTTCGCAGCCGTGATTCCCTCGAATCAAGGGCTGCGGATCGCCGCTCTAAATTCTCTTCCCGTTGTTCTAGCCGCTGTTCCTGTTTCTGAACTTCCTGCCGTCTGGCCCTAAGTTCCTGCTCAAGCGCGGTCCTGGCCTGGATGGCCTCTTCCTTTGCTTCGAGAAGGATCTCCTTGCTGCGTTCCTCCGCTCGGCGAATCTGATCCTGGGCCGCTTCGAGCGCCGCCCGGGCGCTGCGCGTCACGAGCGCGTTTCTCAGGTAGAAACCGATGGCCCCAGCCAGTACCGCTACGAACAGGGCCGTAATGACGGCGGTCAGGACGAGGTCCATAAAAGCCTCCTCGACCGCCTGAGGTCAGTATTGTTTGAGCCGTCTCCTGCTGGCTCTCTACGGGCATCCGCCCGACTGCAATGTTAAGTAGCCACTCACGTGGCGTCAAGGAAAAAACAGAGCCAGTCTGCATGACGCCGGCCCGGCATTTCGGGCACGCGGCGCCCGATTTCCGGGGGTCTACCGTTTGCCGGCGAGCATCCCCATCAACGCACGCCGCCCGCCGCCAGTCGCGATTCGTTTCATCAACTTTTGCATCTCGAAGAACTGGTTGAGCAGCTGATTTACTTCCGACGGAGAGGTCCCGCTGCCCATGGCAATTCGGCGGCGTCTCGAACCGTTAATAAGCCGGGGATCTCGCCTCTCCCCTGTAGTCATCGACTGCACGATAGCCTCCGCGCGATTGAGCCGTTTTTCATCGATGTTTTTGGGGTCGAGTTTGCCACGCAGGGCGCCCATGCCGGGAATCATTCCGAGGATGTCGGTGAGTGGTCCCATCTTTCGGACCTGCTGGATCTGCTGGAGGAAGTCCTCCAGGTCGAATTGAGCCTTCTTCAGCTTCTTTTCCAGCTGCTGCGCCTGCTCGAGATCGAGCTCCTGTCCTGCCTTCTCGATCAGGCTGACGATGTCCCCCATGCCGAGGATGCGGGATGCCAGGCGGTCGGGATGGTAGGGCTCCAGGGCGTCGGCCTTCTCGCCCACCCCGATGAACTTGATCGGGACGCCGGTAACCGAACGCATCGATAGCGCCGCCCCTCCCCGGGCGTCGCCTTCCATCTTGGTCATGATGATCCCGGTCAGGCCGATACGGGAGTGGAACTCCGATCCGGAGCGCACCGCGTCCTGCCCGGTCATGGCGTCGACTACGAGCAGGCTCTCCACCGGGTTCACGGCCCCCCGGATCTCTGCCAGTTCCGCCATCAGCTCGTCGTCGATGTGGAGCCTTCCCGCGGTATCCAGAATGAGCCAGTAGGCGTTCTGGTCTCTGGCGGCCTTGACCGCGTTTTCGGCGACCTTCGTGGCCGTCGTCGCCGAAGGGTCCTCCGAGTACACAGGGATATTGAGTTGTCGGCCGAGCTGGACGAGCTGGACGATCGCGGCCGGGCGCTTGAGGTCGCACGCTGCCAGCAAGACGTCCTGCTTGCGGGTCTTCCGGATATGGAGCGCCAGCTTCGCGGCGGTGGTCGTCTTGCCCGAGCCCTGGAGTCCGACCAGCATGACGACCGTCGGCGGCCGTTCGCCCCTGGCCAGGTCGACCGCCTCACCGCCGAGGATCTTCGCCAGCTCCTCGTGCACGATCTTCACGACCGACTGGCCCGGCGTCAGCGAACTGAACAAGTCGGAACCGACGGCCCGCTCGCGGACCGCCTTCGTGAACTGGCCGACGACCTTGAAATCGACGTCTGCTTCCAGCAGGGCCAGCCGGACCGCATGCAGCGCCTCGTCGACGTCCTTTTCGGAGATCCGGCCCTTGCCGGTGAGTTTTCCGAAGACCCCGGTCAGCTTGTCCGACAGTGATTCAAACATGGTCACCTAATCGTCGCACAAAGTCCCTTGAATTTGACCGTCGCGGATGCACACGGCGACAATCCATCCGTACTAGATCCGATGGCGTTCGGGGGGTGCCATGCCAGCGACATTAAGATTGGCGCGGTTGACCAACTACCGGCTCATTGTGCTACCAGTGTAATACAATCGAGGGCATGACCAAGCTAACGCAACCACCAGTGTCGACTCGGTACCCCAACGAGACGATGGAGCGCTTGGAACGGCGTGCGCGCCAGCAGGGCAGTTCGCGATCCGCTCTAATTCAGCGCTACGTTGCAGAGGGGCTTGAAATGGATGAGCATCCCGGCATCGTCTTTCGCTCTGGTCCGGCCGGGCGTCGGCCTGGCCTCGCAGGCGGGCCCGACGTGTGGGAAGTTGTAGCGGTCTACGCAAGCTTCGGCGATATCGAGCGAACCGCAGACTGGCTCGAACAGCCGTTGAGCGCGGTCGAGGTGGCGCTTCGCTACTACAACGCGCACCGCGAGCAGATCGACGACTGGATCCGGCGCAACGAGGAGGCGGCCGCGGCGGCTGAGCGCGTCTGGCGCGCTCGGCGGGCCGTTTCTTGAAGCTCCTTCTCGACGAGATGTACCCGAGCCTCATAGCCCGCGAGTTGCAGGTCCTCGGACACGATGTCGTCTCCGTCCATGACATGCCCGGGCGACGAGGACGTACTCGAGTACGCGCGCCGTCAGGGTCGGACAGTCGTAACCGAAAACGTCCGTGACTATCGTCCCTTAACCGAAACGTTGATCGCTGCAGGTCGTCGCCACTGCGGACTCGTATTCACGACTGAGAAGCAGTGGCCTCGAAGCAGACCCGGCGCTCTGATCGCAGCGCTTGATCGGCTGCTGAAGTCAACGCCGGAGCAGCCGGTCGCTCGCGAGTTCTGGCTCTAACCGGAGGACCAAGAGCGGAGCCTCTGACGCGCCGCGGGCACGTGCCTACACGTGCCTGGCGGTTGCTCTACACTGCGGCTCACAGCATCCGCCCGTGGGCCCAACCGACATGTGGGCCCGAGCTAGCCGATAGAAGGAGTGCTTCCATGGCCCGAGCCGCCCGCTCCAATGGCCGTTCACCCACCGCCTCCAAATGGCGGGGCGTATTCGCCGCCAATCCGACGCCGATGAAGGCCGACGGTGGAATCAACGACGCCGCTCTCAGGGCAGTCCTCGAGGACAACATCGCCGGCGGTGTTCATGGCTTCTGGGTGGCAGGAGGCACAGGCGAGGGGGCGCTGTTCGACGACCAGGAACGGGCCACAGTAGCTCGCATCGCGGGCGAGACTTGTCAGGGACGCGCGTTCACGATCATGCACGTTGGCGCACCGACCACTGCGAGCGCCGCCAGGGCCGCACGGGCGGCCCGCGATGCGGGATGCGACGCCATCTGCTGCGTCCCTCCCTTCTTCTACCGACCTTCGGAACGCTCGATCATCCAGCACTACCAGGTGGTCGCTGACGCCGCGGACCTGCCGTTCTTCGCCTATAACCTTCCTCAGCTGACAAACGTGGAACTCGTGCCGCCGCTGATGGAGAAGATCCAGAAGCAGGTGCCGCAGCTTACCGGCGTGAAGCATTCAGCCCCTGATTTCTCACACGTTCGGCTGTTCGCCGATATGGGCCTCAAGGTGTTTACGGGTAGCGGGCGTCTGCTCTTGCCGGCACTGACGAGCGGCGCGATCGGGGTGGTGGACGCCCCACCGAGCGTGGCGCCCAGGCTCTACCGTGACCTCTTCGATGCGTGGGAGAAGGGCGACCTGGCCTCGGCGATGGAGCGGCAACGAAAGACACGCGCGATCGTTGATCTCGTGGTGATGTTCGGCGCAGCCTCGCATGTCGCAAAGGCCGTGATCGGCAATCGCATCGGGATGGATTGCGGGGAGTCCCGGCCGCCGGTAAACCGGCTCTCTCGCGACGAGAAGGAGACGGTGCTGAAGCGGGCGCGGGAGCTCGGGCTGCTTAGCCCGTTCGCCGGGCGTGTTGCGGCCGACCGGTAGGCGATAGTCCTGGACAGTCCTCGATGGCCACATTGGGGTAGTCACGCATGCCCACTCAGTTCACACTGATCGCGCACCGCGGGTTTTCCTCGAGGGCGCCGGAGAACACGATCCCCGCTTTCGACATGGCAATCGAGGCGGGTTTCGGGAACTTCGAGCTGGACGCCCAGCTTACGAGTGACGGAACGCCGGTCGTAATCCACGACGACACGGTCGACCGCACGACGAACGGCACAGGGCTCGTCGCAGGGCTCACGCTGAACGAAATAAGGGCGCTCGATGCCGCCGCGAAGTTCGGCAACGGCAACGGGTCAGGGAACGTTCGGGTTCCAACGCTCGAGGAGGTCCTGGTCCGGTACTCGGGGAGGGCGCACATACACCTCGAGCTGAAGTCGGGCGAGCAGACGCTTGCGGCCAGGGTTGCCGGGCTGCTCCTCCGGCACGGGTGGCTCGGCTTTTCGAGCGATGACCCCTTTGGCGTCCCCGGCATCACGATCACCTCGTTCTCGCTGGACCACCTCGAGAAGTCCAGAGAGCAAGTTCCCGAGATCAGACATGGGTGGCTGGTCGGACAGATCGATGACGTAGTGGTCGAGAAGGCCCGTGCTGCCAGGATTCAGGGCATCTACCCGCGCGCCAGTAGCGCGTCAGCGGAATCGATTGGCAGGGCACGCGATTTCGGGTTCGTCGTCCGCGGGTGGGGAGTCACCGGCGAGGCCGACCTGCGCCGCCTTGTGGAATCAGGCGCCCAGGGGACGACCGTAGACTGGCCCGACCGGGCTAAGAAGTTCCTGGACTCGCTTCGCAGCTAACCCTGCCCTGGCCCTATGGGATCCAACTCCCGGTTAACTATCCGATATTTCTGCGGCGATTCCAGAACCGCCATCCGAGGAGCCCTCCGGCCATCAGCAGCATGCCGATTCCTTCGGCGCTGATAGTGCCCGGCGCGCCACGTCCGCATCCGCCGGCTGGCGCAGGCGTTGCGGTAGGCGTCGGTGGCACGGGAGTCGCCGTGGCTGTGGGCAGCGGCGTCGGCGTCGCCGTGGCCGTAGCCGTCGGCGTCGCCGTGGGCACCGGCGTAGGCGTGCGAGTAGGCGCGGGCGTCGACGTAGGAAGCGGCGTTGGGGTAGCCGTCGGCGTTGGAGTAGGCGTCGGCGTTGGAGTAGGCGTCGGCGTTGGAGTAGGCGTCGGCGGTACCGGCGTCGGCGTGGCTGTCGGCGTCGGAGTCGGGGTCGGTGTCGGCACGGTCTTGAACGTCAGGTTGAGATCCGTCCGAAAGACGCCGGGCTCGAACGGGAACGACTGCTCCGCCTTGTTACCGTCGATGAAGAACTCGACCAGTTGCCCCTTGTATTTGATCGTGCCGGGGTTGGCGACCAGGCTGAACGCGCCGCCCGCCTCGGTCAATGCCGGCTTCGACGCGTAATCCAGGATCTTGACGACGATCGGCAGGCCGGCCGGGACCCTGGCATCACCGGTGATCGCGATTCCCGAATAGAGTGCGGGCGCCACCGGAATCGGGGTCGGGGTCGGGGTCGGGATCGGGAGGTTTGGAAACGTCAGGTTGAGCGTCTTAACGATGGGAAAGCTGGCGTCCGGCTGAAAGATGTCAGTCTGGACCGCCTTCACCTGGTCATCAAGGAAGAACTCGATCGTCTGGCCTTCAGATGTCTTCGACGGACCGATGAGCAAGCCGGTGTAACTGCCCCCCCTCGTCTTTATTGGCTGCGACACGTAGCCGGTGGCCGCGATCTTCGCGGTTATTGGAATCCCGTCGGGCACAGCTGCGCCACCCGCTGTCACCGTGCCCTTGTAGATCACCAGCCTTAGGCTGGGCGGATTCGGGTCTGGAGTCGGCGTCGGTGTTTGCGCTAGAGCAGAACCGCTGGCGAACAGCAACAGGCCCAGCGCCGTTAGCATGCCGGCTGCTATGAATGTCGCCAATCCGCGCTTCATATCCACATCAACTCCCAATTCAATCCTGCATACGACCAAGCGCCCCCTCCCCGGATTCCGAGGAGGGGGCGCATTTTAGGTCTTGGACTCTAGGCTACGGCTACGGGACGACCGCGCCCGCTTCCGTGAAGTACGCCCAGTATGCCTCACCCACCTTGATGTCGGTCGGCGTTCCGCCGGTCAACGTCAGCTGGATGAACACACCGGCGAGCGTGTCGAACTTGTACGCCCTCTGGATCTTCGTCCCATTGAAGTAAGCCGTGCTGCAGCAGCCCGTGGTGACCACCCGGTCCGATGGGATCACAGTACCTGCCGTCAAGGTACCCGTGATGTCGCGGGCAGGAACCAGGTTCCAACCAGCGCTCACCGGGATCGCCGGCGGCAACGACCCACCCTGCGGCTTCGGGTCGAGTACCTTGATCGGTTCGAACGAGGTTGTGTTGATCCAGTAGCCGTGCATCGCGTCAATCGTTGCCAGACTTCCGGCAAGTTTGCCATCCGCGCCGCGGGTCGCCACGAGCCACGGGCCGCCGATTGCGCCCGGGTCGTACGTAATCACGGTGCTGATGTCCTTGACCGTAATGACCGAGTTGATCGACGTGTCAGCCGGCTCGCTGCGGAGCGAGACCAAGTTCCAACCAGGGTTGAGCGGGAGCGAGAACGCAGCGCGTGCGGCGACCGTAAAGGTCTTCGTCAACTCGGCGCCCTTGTTGCCCGCGTCGTCCGTTGCCTGGGCCACCACCGTGTGTTTGGCCAGGGTCAAGTCAGCAGCCGGCTTGTAGATCCACTTCTTGCGGTCGCTCGAAGCGGACAGCGAAGCCGTGATGTCCGTGCCATTGAACGTCGCCTTGTTGATCGTGGCGATCGCTTCACCCCAGTCCAAAATCACGAACGGCCTCAACTCGTCGGTCGTGCTCGCGTCCGCGGGCGTGGTCGTCAGTGCTGGCAGCGTCGTGTCGAGCGTGTACGTGATTGCGGCCGTGTCGGCAGGGTCTTGCTTACCCTTGGTAGCCGTATTGGGAGCAACCGCCACAGTCTTGCGAGTTGTCGCGGTCGCCTGGTCTGTAGCCGTCACCACAATGGACTTCTTACCGTCGACCCGACCGGATTTGGTTAACACCACTTCCCAGGTGTTACCACCCTTGTTTATCGCGGTGACCGCTGCTCCTTCGGTCACGCCTGTCGCCGTGTAGACCTGGAGCACCGGATCGCCGCTCAAACTCTCGTCTGAGGTGATCGTCACGGTGATCTTGTCGTTGGTCAAGGACGTGGGCTTGGCGGTGGACGACCCGCCCGCTAGCGTAGCAGTCAGTGTCGGACCCAGCGAGTCGATAGCCACTTTCGAACCTGTGTTTTCAATGTTGCCAGCAATGTCCGCGACCTGGTTCTTGATCTTGACGGTCGGTTTAGCGTCCGCTTTCAGAGCCGCTGCCATCGTCAAGAACACACTGTCTTTCGCACCGGAGAACACGTCAGCCTTATCGGGGACAAACGTCGTGCTGTCAATAACAACCTCGAAGTCGGTGTTCTGGATAGACGAGGAATCAAGGTTGTCGTTGAACAGCACTTCGATGCTGGTTGCAACGTTCTCTTTCAAGGCCGGTGTCGCCAGTGTCGTATCCCAGGCGTGTCCCGTGAACGAGTCCAATATCCCCGGTCGCACTTGGTCGATCTTGACGGTGTAGTTCTGGATGCCAGCGGTCGACGAATCGGAATCCAAGAACGACACGTTACCTGCGAGGTCGGTGGCGCGGTATTGCCAGTCAACGATGTGGTTGGCTTCCGTAATCGTTGGACTCGGTAGCAGCTGCGTCGAACCTGGCGTAAATGTCCAAGAGGTCGATACCGCGCCGTCAACGGTACCAGAGGTCAGCGTCGGCGTGACGCTCAAATCCGAGTTGCCCGTAGTTGCGGTGTCCACCGCAGCGGCGTTGCTCGCATCGTCGTCGTCGTCAATGAACACGAACTGGCGGCTAATCCTCAACCCGGATGTCGAGTCGGACACGCTTCCAGAGAACAGCGGCTGCCGTTCTTTTGTTTCGAGCTTATTGGTCGGGCCGGTTACCGATATCGAGGGAGCCGTTGTCTCAGCAACCGCGGTCGCGGAACTCTTCAGCGAAGTGCCCGTGACTGGAGTGCCGTCGGTGTATTCGACGGTCAGGATTCCGCCGCTGGCGATTCCACGGGTCGTAGTAGCTGACGCCGTACCCGTATCGACATCGAACAGCGTAAGAACCGCTTCAAAGCGGCCCGTGCTTCGACCCGTCTCCGTCAACGGGATTGTGATTGCCGTGGTGCCCTGGCTGGAGATGTGGGTCACTCCGGTAGTGATCGTATCGATCTGGCTTGTGTTCCAACCGATAGTCATCGTGGCGCTGGCGGCTATGTCCGTCAACGCTGTCACTGACACTACTCCCCCGTTGGTGCTTCCATCGCTCTCGAGCACACCCGAGACAAAGGCCGTTCCAGAAGATAGGGCTGAGATTGTCACATCACCCGCGTCATTCGTAACCGTACCGTCGCCGTCGCGATCGACAATCGGCGCGGTGAGAGGGAGAGCAAAGCTTCGCGCAGTCCCGGCTGTCGTCGTAGAGCTCGGGAATGTCACTGACGTGGTCGTCGCGACTGATACGTTCTTGTCGGCGTCAACCACCGTGATACGAATCTTGTTGGAGTCAGTCTCAATCGTATTGGTAACCGTTGACGTCGCAGTCGAAGCCACCTCGTCGAACGCGAAATACAGAGTCTTGCCCGCGCCGACGTAGGTTCGCGCGCTGGGCGGCGAACTCTCCGTCGTCAGTTTTGACCATTCGTTAGTCAGGTAAACCTTGCCATCGGTATGGGTCGGGCCGTGGGTGGCTTGGGCACGCGTACTGAGACCCACCACTGCCGCGACCAGCAGCACGACGGCTGCAAGAGCGGTTACCAATCTCGCCGAATACTTCACAGCGTTTGTCCCCCTTGCTCGTAACTTATCCGGTTCCCCGACCACCCGTGGCAGAGAGCACTGCCGAAACGCGGTGGTCCCGTCGGCGCAGTGTCCGACGGTCTCCGTTACGCCCACATTACCGCCATGCGATCTGCGGGGGCTGTGGACCTACGGTTTCCGAGGGATATTGAAATCGCTTCGCATCCGCGCGAAGCCACATCGAACCCCATACCGGGCAAAAACCCTTGCGATTCTTGCACTTGCTTGCTCGTACTGTCAAGGCATTCAGAAGCTGAGAAATGAAGCTCTAAACACTTTTTTGACAGCCTTGCCCGTCCAGTGCAAGTTCGCACGCCGGAGCCGCCCGGATTTGCGACGTTCAGCACTATACGCAGCGCCAAATCTAGGTGTCAACGCAATTTTGCCCAGCCAATCGAGCCGTTTTGGTCCCGAAATCAGAACATGCTCCGTAACAAGAGCAACTGTCCGTTGACATAAGCCGCGTGTAGTAACTGAATGGTCACCAAGAATCGAACGTTCGCTCAAATACAAAAGGGGACGGATGAGTTCCGTCCCCTGTGAATTCCGGCGGGTTGGCGATGCGCTGGCTGTGGATAAATCACTACAGCGCACGTGCGAATGGCGCCGGCGCTACGGACCGCCCGGCTTGTTGATCGAGGCTAGGAACTCCGCGTTGTCCTGCGTCTTCGCAAGCCGCTCCAGCACTCGTTCGGTGGCTTCGGTGGAAGCCGAGTCCTGGGCGATGATAGAAACCATGCGCCGCAGCAGCCACACCTGCTTGAGGGTCGGCTCGTCGAGAAGTAGTTCCTCACGGCGCGTGCTGCTCCGCAGCACGTCGATCGCCGGGAAGATCCTGCGCTCGGCCAGCTTCCGGTCCAGGTGCACTTCCATGTTCCCGGTGCCCTTGAACTCCTCGTAGATGAGGTCGTCCAGACGGCTGCCGGTGTCGACCAGACAGGTGGCTATGATCGTCAGGCTTCCACCCTCTTCACAGTTGCGCGCCGCCCCGAAGAAGTTCTTCGGCGGGTACAGCGCGACCGGGTCCATACCGCCAGTAAGCGTGCGGCCTGAACTGGGAACGGCAAGGTTGTACGCGCGCGCCAGCCTGGTGAGGCTGTCCATGAGGATCACAACGTCTTCGCCGCTCTCGACGAGCCGCTTGGCACGCTCGAGCGCACGCTCGGCTTCCCGGCAGTGCTCCTCGACAGGCTCGTCGAACGTCGAGCTGTACACCTCGCCATCGACCGAACGCCGCATGTCGGTGACTTCTTCCGGGCGCTCCCCGATAAGGGCTACGATCAGGTAGATCTCGGGGTGGTTTGCGGTGATGCCGCCCGCGAGCTGCTTGAGGATGATCGTCTTTCCGGCCTTGGGTTGTGA
>JACPRT010000001.1 GCA_016189845.1 Chloroflexota bacterium
ACCTGGAACGGCACGGTGCAGACCGGGACTTCGCCGGAAAACGTTGTCGCTTCGAGCGGATATGCGCCACGTGCCAGGTCTGCAAACCGGCCGTAGTCCTCCGGACCGATGTCGAGCACGAATTCATCCGTCGGCGCCAGCGCCGACCATTCATATGACTTCGAGATGCTCTGCCCAAAAGGCAGCTTGAGGGCGATGTCGACGTGGCCGGTCTGAGGCGGATTCTTGAACCGCAACGTCAGCGCTTCCTTCGGGTCGATCTCGAGCTTCTCGCCGGACTGACGCGGCAACTCGAAGGCCGCGATGCCGGCCCGCTCGATCACGAGCGTGCTGTTGCCGCAATCGGCCGGCTCATCACCAGCGGGGGCGGCGACGGCGGCCGCGGGCAGAACGAGCGCCAACCCTAGCGCAACGACGCCCGCGGCGGCCGCGAGGAAGATCGGCCACGCCAGATTCGATCCACGATGAAAACGATGCTCGTTCGCCGGGGCTCGGTCCGCCAACATGAACGCCCCTCCTGAGGGAGGGAGAGGCTATCACATCGCGTGACCAGCCGGGCGTGCGTAGCGCGAACCACCTCTGCCCGGGCTAGGCCTCACCGCGCTTGCGATATTCCTCGACGAGCCTCTTCGTGTTCTCGTTGAACGGGTAGTACTTGCCAGGCGAGCCCGGGTTCTTGTTCAGCTCATTCTTGATTACTTGCTCGGTGGCCTCGCGCTCGTGGGCGATCCGTATCACGTCGTCGACCGTGGATCGGGGAACGACGACTACCGCGTCGTCGTCGCCGCAGACGGCGTCGCCCGGGCGCACGGCGATCCCGCCGCACGTGACTATTTCGTTGACCCCCCACGGCTGCTGAACGGCAGGCCCCTGCTTCGCCGTCGTGCCGAACGAATACACCGGGAACCCATATTCCTTGAGCGATGCGGTGTCGCGAACCGAACCGTCGGTGACGAGTCCACCGACATGGCGCTGAGCGAGCCGCAGGAACTTGATATCCCCGCCAATCGACTCCCACGGCCCGACCGCCGACGCCACCAGCACGGTGCCCGGGCCGCACAGCTCGAAGGCAACATACTCGGCCGACTGCTCCCCCTTCGGCTTGTCGGTGGCGATATCCGGCCTGTGTGGGACGAACCGCAGCGTGACCGCCCGGCCCGCCATCCGCTGACCCGGCTGCAGCGGCCGCGCGCCGTGGATCTGGGCCTGCGGCCAGTTCATCACCCACAGGGCGTCGATCAGGGTCGGCGTTGGTATCTCGCGCAGCTTGCCAAGGGTTTCATCGGAGATCAGCGGCAGATCAGTCAACTCTCACACCTCGCAGGGTTCACTGGCCGTTGCGGAACTTCCACAGCGCGCCATACAACGCGGCGCTCGCAGGCACCGGCACGCCCGACTTGCCCCCGGCCCGCACCACTGCGCCGATCAGGTCGTCGAGCTCAAGCTTCTTGCGGTCGTTGAAGTCGAGCTGCATCGACGACACCAGATTCGCCGCATCGCCGCGCGCGTCGGCCAGTCGCGTTTCGACCACGTCCGCGGCGAATTTGACGCCCTGCGCCTTGCCGACAGCGACGATCTCTTCCATCACCGTGCGGACCGTCTGCTCGCCCACGGGGTTTGCGATCACCTCCGTGTAGTTCGACCGGAAGGCAGTCATCACGGTGCCGATCGAGGCCACGGAGACGAGCTTGGACCACAGCGCGGACCGGATGTCGTCGCTGACCTGCACCTGGATGCCCGGCTTGGAGAGGATCTTCTCGATCCGCTTCACGCGGTCGCTATAGGTACCGTCCTGTTCTCCAAAGGCGATCCGGGCGGTCGGCCCGGCCTGATGAATCTCGCCCGGCGCGGGCCTCGCCGATTCGATGTAGGTCGCTCCGGCGACGACCCGGTCCCAGCCGTAGACTTCCGCGACCTTCGCAGCGCTCTCCGCCCCGTTCTGCACAGGCAAGATCACGGTGCCTGGCCCAAGAAGGCTCCTTATGAGGGGCAGGGCTTCCGGGTTCGAATACGTCTTGACTGCGTAGAGCACGAGGTCGACAGCGCCAACTTCCGCGGGGTTTGCCGTCGCTCGTGGCCGAACGGTGAAATTGCCCCAGTGGCTTTCCACCTTCAAGCCGTCGCGCACGATGGCGTCCCTGTGGGCGCCGCGGCATATCAGCGCCACATCCTCGCCGTGCCTGGCCAG
>JACPRT010000063.1 GCA_016189845.1 Chloroflexota bacterium
GCTGGGCCCAGACCGTCAAAAGGCTGGTGCCTTCGGTGGAACGCATCCGTTTCGTTAGCTCGGGCACCGAGGCGATCATGATGGCCTTCAAGGTCGCGCGCGCGGCGACCGGCAAAGACAAGATTGTGAAGTTCAAGGGCGCGTTCCACGGCTGGTCGGACCCTGCTTATGTCACCGACCCCGATACCGACCTCAAGTACGGGATACCGAAGGGGACCAGCGATTCCATGATCCAGGTGCCCCAGAAGGACCTGGACGCGGTCGACAGGGTGTTGTCGAGCCGCAAGGACGTAGCCGCCGTCATATTCCAGGGGAACGAAATCGCCCGTCCAGAGTTCGTGCGCGGTCTCCGGGAAGTGACGTCCCGGCACAACACGCTGCTCATCTTCGACGAGGTGGTCAGCGGGTTCCGGTGGTCCCGGGCGGGTTGCCAGGGCTATTTTGGCGTGCGGCCGGATCTGAGCGGGTTCGCCAAGATCCTGGCCGGCGGGCTGCCCGGCGGCGCGGTCGGAGGCAGGGCCGACCTGCTTGCGATGATCGGCGAAGACGGCATCAGGCACCCGGGGACGTTCAATGCGAACCCGCTATCGGCTTCTGCCGGCGTGACCGCGCTGACCATCGTGGAGAAGGAGCCGATCGTCGAGAAAGCAGAGGCCGGCGCAAGGCGACTGCGCACCGGGATAAACCGGGTGCTCAGAGACCTGGAGATACCGGGCGGCGCCTACGGCATGTCCTCGATCGTCATGGTGAGCCTGGGCAAAGACGTCGACACCGACGACCCCTACGCCACGCCCTCAGGGACCGAGCAGGGCGGCAGGCCGGTCACAAACGAGGCGCTCGACCAGCTTCACCTTGCGATCATCAACGAGGGCCTGTGGGCCCATCCGGCCTCGTTCATCCTGTCTGCTACGCACACGGACAGGGACATCGACCAGTCGGTCGACCGCTACGCGGCGGGCCTGCGCGGGGTGCGCAAAGCCGGGCTGATCTAGCCCCGTCCCTTTCGGACCGGAAGGCGGCGCGCGACCAGGTGGGCTGGCCAGGGTGTCGTTCGCAGATCGGCGGTACCGCCCGTGGTACCGGCGGTGGTACCAGGCGCGGATCAGTTCACCGGCTTGTAGGCGACCGCCGGACGGACCGGCAAGACGATGTGGGACGCGCGGAAACGGTCCCGCAGGACCGTGTTGACCGCGGGCCTGCCTTCCGCTTCCAGGCCGAACGGGCCGCCGGTGTTGAGGTTCCGGTCCCAGCGCGGGAAGCATGAGCTGGTCACCGCGACTCGTACCCGGTGGCCCGGCAGGAACACGTTGCTGGTCGACCACAGGTCCACTTCGAACGAGTAGACCTGTCCGGGCGTGAGCAGTCGCTGGACCGCGGCCGACTCCCTGTAGCGCGCACGCAGGATGCCCTCCGCCACGAGCCGGGAGGCGCCATCCGGATGAACGTCGCACAGCCGGACGACCCAGTCGGTGTCGGGCGCAGACGACATGGCGAACAGGACCGCCTTGACGCGTCCCGAAACTTCGATCACTGTGGCAAGCGGTTCGCTCGTATATGTCAGGCATCGGGGCTCGACTCGACGCTGGTCGATCGGGCCGGGGTCGGAGCTGCCCAGGGTCGAACCGCCCAGGGTGTCCACCGGGTCGGCGGGGTCGTACAGATACGAGTCGGCGCCCTCGATGCCGCGTGGCACGTCATCGATCAGGCGTCCGTCGTTGAGCGAATCGGTAGAACTGGCGCGGCCGCCGCTGAAATACAGCTTCACGTCCCGGGTGTCCCGTGGCGGCCAGGTGTCAAAACACTGCCACCGGTTGGCTCCCATGGTAAAAATCCTGGCCGGCGGTTCCGCCATCAGCCCTGAATCGATGCCCTTCAGCCAGTAGTCGTACCAGGGCAACCTGAGTTCGTTGAAGTCCTGGACCGCCTCCGGCCCGAAATCGAAGTCGCCCCATCTGGAGACCGCGACGTTCTGAGGACCGTGAGGCCAGGGGCCGATGATCAGTCGCTGCCCGTTACGCGCCCTCGGTGAGCGCGCTCGCGTTGAGATCCCGGTGAAGTTGTCGAGGGTGCCCTGGAGGAAGGTGTCGAACCAGCCCCCCAGATGGTAGATGGGAGTCTCGACGTCGGGGTGGCGTGCGGAAACGTTCCATTGCCACCAGTAAGGGCCATCGTCCGGGTGGGCGAGCCACTCGTACCACCAGTCGCTCAGTCCTCGCAGAAGCGGCATCTCGGCGAGAGGAAGAAACCGGTACCAGTCCGGCAGTTCCTTGACCGCGCTCGCCAGCACGCCTCGCGTTCGTGCTCCGTCGGGACCGGCCGGCAGATGCGTCTCGTTGTTGAACGTGTGGCTCACGGCCCACCTGAGGCCAAAGCCGAGTTCCAACGCGCCGCCGCGGTAGACCCAGCCGTCGTGGTAGTCGGCGACGGACTCCCGCACGAACTGCGTCGTCAGATGGGGCGGAGCGGTCGGCGCAAGCGAGTACTGGGTGTGCCCTGAATACGAGCCGCCCATCGTCGCGACCTTGCCGTTGCACCACTTCTGGGCGGCGAGCCACTCGACGGTATCGTAGCCATCGCGGTTGGCGCCCCAGCCATCGTCGCGGAATGGATAGAACTCGCCTTCCGACTTGAAACGGCCGCGCACGTCCTGGAACACGACGGCGTAGCCGCGCGAGGCGAAGAACGGAGGCGACTTCACGGTCAGCTCGACCGAGGTTTCCTTGTTGTAGGGCGTCCGCTCAACCAGGACAGGCCACGGTCCCGGCCCCTTCGGCAGGTACAGGTCGGCCATGAGCCTGGCGCCGTCGCGCATTGGGACCGTGAGGGCGTCCTTCTCGTACACGACCTGGTATTCTGGCCGGGACAATATGCCTTTGCGCTCTGACACTGTCGGTACCTCGCCAGGGCTCGCGGACCGGCCGGAATGATACGTCATGGCGTCTGCCAGGGCCGCGCCACGGCCGCGCCAGGGCGGCGCCAGGGCGGCGCTAGGGCGGCGATATGAGGGGATGGCCCCGGAAACGGTCCTCGGATCCCCCCGAAGAGCCGCTCGCGCGCTCCCTCATGGCCTCTTCCAGGGCGTCTTCGACCCCGAAAAGCCGGCCGAGGGTCCACGGAATGTCGAACAGCCGGGCCTGGTAGGCACGCCTGCGTGAGGGCTGTGGCTTTGGGCCCCGCCCGGCAAGCCGCACCGTTGTCAGGACATCGTTGGTCGTGTGGGCGGTCGTGTCATCCTCGATGTTGCCGTGATCGGAAGTCAGGACCACGTCGTATCCGGCTGAACGAGCCGCAGGCACGACCGTTTGCAGGGCAGTGTCCAGCGCCTCGCACGCCTTCACGGCGGCGTCGAACCGCTCCGGCAGCAGGTGCCCGATCATGTCGCAGTTCGAGAAGTTCGCGGTGATCAACCGGTAGCCTTTGCCAAGCTTGCCCGTTACCAGACCGGCAATCTCCTGGTTTCGCATCGCTGGCGTCTTGTAGAAGTCGGAATCGCTTAGAACGCCTTCGGCCTCCCCGCAGGAAGTCACGATTTCGCGGTCCTCTATCCCCGGCTGCGCAGGCGACTCACGCCGGCCTCTGATAAAGAAGCCGACATGCGCAGACTTGACGCTCTCGCCTGCCAGGAAATAGCGCTCCCCCGGCAGGAGGACGGGGAACAGCGCTAGAAAGTTGTCCGCGTGCGGATGGTTTGGGAATGCGACGCGCCCGCCCAGCTGCGCGAATCGCGGGTGGTATTCAGTCATCGTGCATATGCCGAGCCGAAGCGAATCGTCGAGCCAGTCCAGCTTCCACTCCTTGCCATGGGCCCTGGCGTTCGTCGCAAGGAAGTCGCGGGCGCCCAGCAGCGCACCGGTCTTTGCCCGCTGGCGGTCGGCCCGGAATTGAAGGTTGACGAAGGCGTCGCCCGAGGCGACCTTGCGGGCGCCGCCGGCGCGGTCGAGCACGATCAGGGGCGCCACGTCACCGTCGCCCTTGCCCGCCGCGTGGGTTTCTTCGACCGCGGCGCGGACCTCGGCGAACCCGCGGACGGTGCGGCCTTCGGCACGGGTCAGTTGCAGGTAGTCGCTTCTGGCGTTTGGCTCCCGATAATCGCGGTCCATTGCGATGTTTCGGCCGGTCACCCACGCCAGGCACTCGATCGCGTCGTACCGGCCCAACAGCTGCTCGAGCCTCCCCAGGTAGTCGCCCGCGCCATCCCTCTCGACGATCGAGGAATCTCCCGGGCTATCGCGGCCGTCGAGGATCGCCTGCATGCGGACCCGTGCCGGCGGGACCCGGTGTACCTCGAACACCAGCTTCAGGAACGCCTCCAGGTGATTCCAGGCGCTGTGGACTCGCCCATCGCCGCCACGCGTCCCCGAAAGCAGGAAACAGAAATTTGTGGCCGCGCCCGCGCGGCCGGCCCCCTCCAGCGTCGCCTTCAGGGCCTCGTTCCGGAAGAAAGCGCCGTCGTCGATGGCCCGCGTGATCTCAAGTGGAGTCTGGGGTGCGACGGTGAGGTTGCCGATCTGCTGGTGGCCGGTGTCGGAGTTGCCCTGGACCGGTGGGTCCAGTTGCTCGAAACCCGCCCAGACGCCGGCCGCGCTCGTGGGCCATGTCACGCCCTCGTTGCGGAGCGAGTTCAGAAAGGGAGTGGCCGCTGCCCAGGGTGCGTACCGGTGTTCTCTGGCCACGGTGCGGACGACCGCCAACGCGTCGGACCTGGCCCGTGCCGCTCGCTCTGCAACGGCTCGCATCGCCACCAGCACCTGGATGGCGTCGTCGTACGCCATCTCCGGCGCCAGGGCCTCAGCATGCACCGGATACAGCGCGCGCCTGGCGAGAAGATCTATCGGGGTTCCCGTTGGCCGGCCGGGGACATTTCTGCCATGGGCCAACAGCTGGTCGACGATGCCATGCGGCAGCTTGCGCCAGGCGGCGTCCACCACTGCTGTCGCATTATCGCGATTGAAGCCCAGGCCATCGAAGACGAGCAGCAGCGCCTTGCGATTGTTCACGTTTCGACCATAATACCGGTCGCCGGCATAGAACAGGCAGGGGGGGCGATGAACGTCTCTAAGTTGCAGAGTTTCCAGAGCAGCGTGCGCAGGCCACCCGATTTCGATCGGTTCTGGGATCAGACGATCGCGGCCACCGACGCGGTGCCGGTGAACGCGTCGTTCGAACACGTCCCCATGAGGTCGACCGGAGAAGTCGACGTGTTCGAGGTCCATTACGACTCGTACGAGGGGCTGAGGATTGCAGCCTGGTATTGCGCCCCGAAGGGGAAAGGCCCGTTCCCGGGTATGCTCGTCGTGCCCGGGTACGTCAGCGAACCAATGATTCCAAAGTCGCTCGCGGCTCAGGGGTACGCGGCGCTCAGCGCCGCTCCTCGCGGCAAGCTGCGCAGCAACAGCGTTTTCAACCCCGGCTACCCGGGGCTGTTGATGCACAACATCACCGACCGCGACACCTACGGCTACCGCGGGTTTTACATGGATGCGATGCGCGCATTCGACGTGCTGCAGGCGCGACCGGAAGTAGACAGGTCACGCATCGGGGTACAGGGGTCGAGCCAGGGCGGCGCCCTGACGCTGCTGGTCTCGGCCCTGAGAGCGGACCGCGTCAACGCGGCTTCCGCTGGCGCGCCGTATCTGTGTTCGACCATGGACGCCGCCACGATGACGCATTCATATCCGTATCAGGAGATCAACGACTACCTCAGGTTGCACCCGGCCGACCAGCCGAAGCTGAAGGCGACGTGGGACTACTACGACATCCACAACTTCGTGCCGCGCATACGGTGCCCGATCATCGTGAACATCGGGCTCAACGACGACGTGTGTCCGCCTGCGACCGGCTTCGCGGTATTTCGGGAGATTGGCAGCAAGGACAAGAAGTTATACCCGTACGAGGACTGCGCGCACGACGCCGGGACCGGCGCCGGCCACGCCGGGGTCGTGCGGGAATTCATGGCGGCGAAGCTGGAGCCGGGCAAATGACACAGGGAAGCGATTTCGCCTCGTACTGGCAGACAGTTGATAGGGACCTCGCAGGCACGCGTCGATCTGCGGCGGTCGTCGAAGAGACGCCCCTGCGGTCGACCGAAAACTCCACCGGGTACGGCGTCACGATCACGAGCCTCGGCGGTTACCGGGTGTTCGCGTGGTACTCGGTGCCGCACGGCGACGGCCCGTTCCCGGCCGTCTTCCAGGCCCCGGGGTATGGCAGCGTCGTGCACGTGCCGCCCTACGAACGGCGCCAGAAGTACGTCGTCCTTGCGTTGTGCCACCGTGGGCAGCGCCGCTCCGACTCGCCATACGCAGCCAGGTATCCTGGACTCCTGACCGACGGGGTGGACGATCCCGAGAAATACGTATGGCGTGGGATCGTCGCAGATTGCCTTGCCGCTGTGGACTTTCTGATGTCGCGCAAGGAAGTCGACAGGAAGCGGGTTGCCGCCGCGGGCAATGACCTTGCGTTCATCACCGCCGGGTTGCGACCCCAGATCGGTTCCGTCCTGGTCAGTGGCGAATTGCTGTTTCGGGACACCGTGAACCGGCTCGCCCGGGTCCATGACTACCCGCTCGAGGAATTCAACGACTACCTACGGACTTACCCTGACCGACAGGCAGCGGTGGGAGGGACGCTCGGCCTGTACGACCCCCTCGGGTTCGCCGGACGGGTGCGCGCCCGTGCGCTGGTCAGCTGCGGCGCAGGGGGGAAGAGCTACGCTGGCCCGCTGGCTGGCGCGCTCGGGCGGAACGGGCAGGTGAGGGTCACGACCGGGCGCGGGTTCACCGACCAAACCGCGGAGGAGCGCTGGCTCGACGGCGCACTGGCGGGGGCATAGCCGCCTCGACGGTCTACTTGAGGGACACGGACCAGCGCGCCGAGGTGGCAGGGTCGAAGCCGCTTGCCCCCAGCCATCCCGCGGGCAGCTCGACCGCCAGCTCATAAATGGCGTCCGGCGCGAACGGCCGGGACTCCTCGATGCATCGATTTCTCCAGGCCTGCTGGTCCTCCTCCGGACCTCGAGGGCACGGCTTCATCGACCTGAATGCGACGACGCTGCCGTCGCCAGTCACATGAAGCAGGTCGAGGGGAACGTAGGTGTTGTACATCCAGAACCCGCCGCTGACGGGCCCATCCCACGAGAAGGCCATGCCGGTTCCTGCTTCGAGTCGCATCCGGCACATCAGGCCCCGCGCCCGCTCCGCGTCCGAGTCGGCGACTTCGACTTGCGCGACGAGTCGCCGCTCGCCGTCCACGATCTCCAGTTGGCGGATCGGCAGGGGAGTGCCGGCGAAATCTGCGCAGTCCGGGTTGCTATTAATTGGTGTCGCGCCCGGCTGGCCGCACGCGATCGCGACGGCCGCAAACGCGCAGAGGCAGGCCAGGGAGTGGCTGAAGAGCCGTGTCACAGCCCGATAGTAATTCAACCCGGCCTCTGGCCGGCGGGACGGTCGCGCCGTTCGGCGCCTTCGGAGCTGCCGGCGCCCAAACCCCGGCAGGCAGCCTCGGCGTGACCCGGCCCGCCGGCCGGCGCGGCTGGCCGTTGTTCGACTCGTTTCAGATCCGGAGCTTTAGGTTCCAGTGGATCGCCGACGGCCTCGCGACCTGGGCCAGCGAGATCGACCTGCTGGTGCTTTCCTGGTTCGTCCTCGTCGATACCGACTCCCCGTTCCTGGTCGGGCTGCTCGGCGCCCTGAGGTTCACCGGCACCCTGTTGGGCCCGCTCTACGGCATCGTGGTCGATCGCATCGACCGCACGAAGCTTTTCGTCGGCATCCGCGTCTTCATGGCCGGCCTGGCGGCCACGATGATGGCGCTCGTCCTGACCGACACGCTCCAGCTATGGCACGCGTTCCTGCTTGCCACGGCAGTCGGCCTTGCAAGGCAGTTCGACATGGTCGTGCGCCAGGCTCTGCTGGCGGACGTCGTGCCACGCGAGCGCCTGATGAACGCGGTCGGCCTCGCACGTTCCACGATGGACGCCGCCCGCATCACCGGCGCGCTCGCCGGCGGCCAGTTGCTGGCGAGGCTGGGGCTCGGCCAGGCCTACGTCGCCGTGGCGGCGCTGTACGTCGTGAGCTCGCTGTTTGCGCTCGGGGCCACGATCGGCCTCACGAGACCTGCGAGGTCGCCGGGTGGAGCATGGCAGCAGTTCACGTCGGGGCTATCGTTCATGCGGAAGGACGAGACGATCATGGCCATCATGGCGCTGGCCTTCCTCGTTAACACGACCGCGTTCCCGCTCAGCAATGGCCTCCTACCGGTCGTCGCGCGGGACGTCTTCGGCTCTGGCCCCACCGGCCTCAGCGTGCTTGCCGCCAGTATCGCGGCGGGGGCGCTGGCCGGTTCGATCGGGATGGCGGCGATCGCAAGGTCGTCGCGGCCGGCGACTCTCATGTTTGCAGGCATCGTCGTGTGGCACGGGGCGATGCTCGGGTTCGCCTTCATCCCGTCGATCGCCTTCGGCGCGCCCGTGCTGGCGCTCTTCGGCGCATCGACCAGCATGGCCATGATCACCATGCAGACCGTCCTCATGACCATCACTTCACCCGAGTACCGTGGACGAGTGATGGGAGTACGCGCGCTCGCGGTCTACGGGCTTCCGATGGGGCTGCTGTTCGGAGGCTGGCTTGCCGAACGGCTCGGAGTACGCCAGGCAATCCTCGTGCTGGGGACCGTCGGAATGGCGCTGACGCTGGCCGCAGGCCTGCGCTGGCGCTTCCTGCTGCGGAGCTAGCCTGGCGCCGCAGGGGTCTTCTGCGACGCGGCCGCGTCGCGCAGCTCCCTCGGAAGCACGAAGTGGATGTCTTCTTCCTGCTCGCCGACGGGGATCACCCGGGCCGGGTTAATCGCCTTGATCACCGCCTGGACCATTTCTTCGGGCGTTGAAGCTCCCGAGGTGATACCGACCCGCTCGACGCCGTCGAGCCATCTGGTGTCCAGCTCCGCCGGGCCGTTAATCAGGTAGGCAGGCACCCCCTCGGCCTCGGCCACTTCCTGCAAGCGGCGGCAGTTGGAGCTGTTCTGCGCCCCGATGACCAGGACCACCTCCACCTTGCGAGCGACGAGCTTCGCCGATTCCTGGCGGTTCGTGGTCGCATAGCAGATGTCGTTCCTGACTACGGCGTCCGGGAACTGGGCACGGATCGTCTTGACCACTCGAGCGGTGTCGTCGACCGAGAGAGTGGTCTGGGTCAGAACCGCCACAGGGCTGCCCGCGGGCCACACCGGCAGCGCGGTCTTCTCGCGATCGTCCATGAGGTGCATGTTCGCCTGGCCCATGGTGCCGCGCACCTCCTGGTGCCCGCGGTGCCCGACAAGGATGAGCCGCTTCCCTTCCTGCTCGTATTTCTTGGCCTCGTTGTGGACACGAGTGACGAGGGGGCAGGTCGCATCGATCACCCGCAGGTTGCGTTTGCGAGCCTTGGCGAAGTCGTCCGGCGCCGATCCGTGCGCGGAGAAGACGACGTTCGACCCTTCAGGGATCTTGTCGACGTCTTCGACGGTGACGGCGCCCTTGGCTTCCAGCGACTCCACGACGTGCGGGTTATGGACTATCTGGTGCTTGACGTAAACGGGCGCGCCGAAACGGCGAAGTGCGATTTCGACGATGTCGACCGCGCGCACGACCCCTGCGCAGAACCCCCGCGGCGAGCTGAGAAATACGTCCACACCTGCCTCCAGCTACCAGATTATACCTGCGGCAGCTACGGGGTCGGCCCGTGTCCCGTACCGGGCTGTCTCGCCGAGGAGGTGGCCATTCTGGAAACGGTGCGGGCGCTCCTGATCAGCATCAACGGCACCAGGAGGAATGCCACCGCCACCGCGAGGATCATGACCCGGTACCCGAGGCCCTCGGAAACGCGGTTCAGGAATTCGATCGCGAATCCCGCCGTCAGGGGTATCGCCGCCCCCACCAGGACGGCGACGCTCGTGTAGCCGAGCGTGCGGCCTGCCTTCGACGGGCGCACCAGGTCGTTCGCCAGCGCCCACGCAACCGAGAGGAGGATACCCGATGAGATCCCCACCACCATCCCTACCACCACCAGGTAGGGCAGGGTTACCGCGACGCTCAGAGCGCCGACCGCGGCGCAGCCGATGATCCCTCCGGCCAACAGCAGCGGGAAACGCCCGATCCGGTCCGACAGAATCCCGGCGGGAAGCACAGCCAGAGCTACTCCACCTCCGACGAAAATGGACAGGAGCAGGGCCCCGCGCGCGGGATTGGTCAGACCTACGACGTCCTGGAGATAGAACAGCGCGAACCGGCTGAGGACCGACATCGTGCCGGTGGTCACAGTGAAAGCGACCAGGAACCACACGAAGTCGGAAGTCGGCGCCGGAGCGCGGTGATCGACCTCCTCCGACATTGCCGTTTCCCGATCGCCACGTTCCGCCACTCGGCCGCTGCCATCGCTGCCAACGCCGCCACCGTTGCGGCTGTCGTTGTTCCCGCCGTTGGGCCGCGATCTTGTCGTCGCAGCAGTCCAGATCGACGAACCGACGGCCATGCTGGCCACGAGCCCGAGTGCGCCCCACATCCAGATCGACACTTCCCCGGTCGAATGCTGTCCGAGCAGTAGCAACGTGCCCACGACCGCTATGCCTGCGCCTATCGCGCGCGCCAGAGTCAACGCGCCTGCGGCCGCGCCGCGACGTTGTGCCGGGACATGATCGACGAGCAGGGCGTTGGCCGGCCCCTGGGCGATGCTGCCGAGGACCTGCATCAGGCAGAAGGCGAACAGCAACGACATGAAGTTGTTGGCCACGCCTATCAGCAGGGTGGCCGCGGCCAGACCGAGGCCTCCCGCAACGATATATGGCGCCCTTTTCCCATGACGGTTCTGGCTGCGATCGCTGAATCCTCCGGCGATCGGTTGCACGATGGCTGCAAACACGAGGCCTGCCAGCGTGATGACCGACAGCGCAAGGATCTTCTGTGAGGGATCGGCGACCGCCAGGACGCGGAACTGAAGGATCACGGAGGTGATCGCTGTCCAGAGGCCGGTGAAACCCGCCCCGTACACGCTCAGGTTGAACAGGCTGTCCGGCCCGCGGTCGTAGAGGTCGCGAAGGGGCTGAAGCGGCCAGATCCTCCGGATCCTGGCAGGCGCCGGATGCGCCGCCGCCTCGTCTCGTCGCGTGGCCTTCATGTCCCTGATGCTAAAGTGCTGGCGATCACGATGCCAAATCCGGTCAGGCTCTACTGGTGGTCGAAGTGAACGACCTGCAAGCGGGCGAGGGAGTTACTCTCGCAAACGGGCGTCCGGCTCGAGATCCGTGACATTTTCGCCCAACCTTTGACCCGTGACGAGTTGGAGGGCCTCACAACCTTCGCCTCGGCGGACGAGATCTTCTCCTGGAAGAGCCCGAGCGCCCGCGCCTACGCGGCCAGCCGCGGCCGCCTGTCCGAAAGCGAACTCATCGATCTCATGCTGAGCCAGCCACGGCTGATCCGGCGCCCGATGGTCGTGCGCGGCAGCCAGATCGTGATCGGGCTGGACGAGAAAGCGATCCGAGCGCTTCTGTCGGCGCCCGCGACATCCCTGTCAGGGACGAACGGTCCCAGACTGAGGGCGCCAGCCGGGAGATCGAGACGGTCATTCCGGAACGGAAGGTAGACGCCGACGCTGCGTGAGGCCCGCGCCGCGACGGCGGAAACGGTTACCCTGTCATAGAAGGCCCGCTTCCCGGGTGGCCGCACGGCGGGGGACGCCAGTGCCGCGGTTCGGGGGAATGTGATGCTCGTAGCATTCGGGGATCTCGTCGTATTTACGGGTAACGCCCATCCCGTCCTCTCGCGGGACATCTGCGCGTACCTCAAAATCCCCCTGGGGAAGGCCGAGGTGTTCAAGTTCAACAACGACAACACCTTCGTCCGGATCCTCGAAAACATCCGTCAGCGAGACGTATTCATCGTGCAGCCGAACGTCGCCCCGGTGAACGACCACATCATGGAGATGCTGATCTTCATGGACGCCGCGAAGCGGGCCTCGGCTGGCCGCATCACGGCGGTCATCCCGTATTACTCGTACGCGCGGACTGACAAGAAGGACCAGCCGCGTGTGCCGATTACCGGCCGCCTGGTGGCCGACCTCATCACCGCCGCCGGCGCCGACCGCGTGCTGACCGTCGACCTGCACGCCGGCCAGGTCCAGGGGTTCTTCAACCTGCCGGTCGACGAATTGACCGCCCTTCCGAAGCTCGTCAAGTACTTCAAGGACAAGGAGCTCAAGGAACCTGTGGTGGTCGCTACCGATATTGGGATCTCGAAGCGGGCGCGCAACTTTGCGTCGGGGTTGAACGCGCCACTGGCCATCGTCGAAAAGCGCCGCATCGGGAACAACGACCGCGCGGAAGGCCTGAACATCATCGGCCACGTGGACGGCATGCCCGCGATCCTGTTCGACGACGAGATCAATACCGGCAGCTCGATGATTTCGGCCGCAGCACTGCTCACGAAGAACGGCGCCAGGGAAATCTACGCCTGCGCCACGCACGGCGTGCTCCCTGGCGAGGCCGCCAAACGCATGAGCGCCGTGTCAGAAGTCAAAGAGATCGTGATCACCGACACCGTGCCAGTCCCGGATGAGAAACGCACATCGAAGATCACCGTGCTGCCGGTCGCTGATCTGCTGGG
The DNA here is from genome assembly GCA_016189845.1 of Chloroflexota bacterium. GTDB lineage: Bacteria > Chloroflexota > Dehalococcoidia > Lucifugimonadales > Lucifugimonadaceae > VGZT01. Next base: position 12,635 of record JACPRT010000063.1, read on the forward strand.
GGAAGCGATCTACCGCATACACAACGGCCTGTCGGTCGGCGCACTGTTCACGTAGGTCTGGCAATGCTGAAGTCGCTGACAAGAATCCTGGGCGATCCCAACGAGCGTGAGATCCGCCGCCTCCAGACGGCGGTGGACGAGATCAACGCGCTCGAAGACGGGATGCGGAATCTCCCAATCGAAGCTTTTGGAGACCTGACCCGGCAATTCAAGGAACGCCTCGCAAAGGGCGAGGAACTCGACGCCCTGCTGCCCGAGGCGTTCGCCGCGGTCCGTGAGGCAGCCCGGCGGACCATCGGCCAGCGCCACTTCGACGTGCAGCTGATCGGCGGCATGGTCCTCCACCACGGCCGGATCGCCGAGATGAAGACGGGCGAGGGCAAGACGCTCGTCGCCACTCTCCCCGCGTATCTGAACGCGCTGACCGGCAAGGGCGTTCACGTCGTCACGGTCAACGACTACCTGGCGAAGCGCGACGCGGCGTGGATGGGTCAGATCTACCGCTTGCTCGGGCTCACGGTTGGCTGCCTTCAGAACCAGGCGTCGCTGGTTTTCGAACCACCGGCGGAGGGAAAGCCTGAGGATGGCGATCCGGCGAAGCGCGCCGATCCCATGAGGCCGGCCAGCAGGCGAGACGCGTACGCAGCGGATATCACCCACGGGACCAACAACGAGTTCGGGTTCGACTACCTGCGGGACAACATGGTCGATACCGTCGAACGAAAGGTCCAGCGGGGCCTGGACTATGCGATCGTCGACGAGGTCGACAACATCCTCATCGACGAGGCCCGTACCCCGCTGATCATCAGCGGCCCCGCCCTCGACAAGGGGCAGCAATATCCGCGCTTCGCCCAGCTGGCGAAGCGGCTCACCCGTGAAGAGGACTACACGGTCGACGAGAAACACCGGCAGATCGCGCTCACCCAGGACGGCATCACCAAGGTCGAAAAGCTGCTCGGCGTGAGCAACCTCTACGACCCTGAGCACTACGCCCTGACTCACTATGTCGAAAACGCGATCCGGGCCGAGGTCGTGTACCTGCTCGACAGGGACTACGTGGTCAGGGAAGGCGAGGTGCTCATCGTCGACGAGTTCACCGGCCGTCTCATGATCGGCCGCCGCTACTCGGAGGGGCTTCACCAGGCGATCGAAGCCAAGGAAGGCGTCAAGGTCCGCGAGGAGTCCGTCACCTACGCCACGATCACCCTCCAGAACTACTTCCGCATGTACAAGAAGCTCGCAGGCATGACCGGTACGGCTGCGACCGAGTCGGAAGAGTTCTTCAAGATCTACAAGCTGGAAGTCGCCCAGATCCCGACGAACAAGCCGATGATCAGGGGCGACCTTCCGGACTTCATTTACAAGACCGAGAAGGCCAAGTTCGACGCGGTCGTCGAGACGGTGGCCGATCTGTACAAGCAGAAGAGGCCGGTGCTGATCGGTACGACGAGCATCGAGAAGTCGGAGCGCCTCAGCGAGCTCATGAAACGTAAGGGCGTCCCGCACGAGGTGCTGAACGCAAAGCAGCACGAACGGGAGGCCGCGATCATTGCCCAGGCGGGGCGTCCGGGCGCGGTGACGGTGGCGACGAACATGGCCGGCCGTGGCACCGACATCATCCTGGGCGGGAACCCCGACCTCCTGGGGATTGCACGCGAGGAGTGGCAGAAGGACCACGAGAAGATCGTCGAGCTGGGCGGGCTGTACATCATCGGCACCGAGCGGCACGAGGCGCGGCGCATCGACAACCAGCTCCGAGGCCGCGCCGGCCGGCAGGGCGACCCCGGCGCCAGCCGCTTCTTCGTGTCAACCGAAGACGACCTCATGCGAAGGTTCGGCGGCGATCGCATCAAGAGCATCATGAACTTCGTCGGGCTCGAAGAGGATGTGCCGATCGAGAACCGCATGGTGTCACGGGCGGTCGAACAGGCCCAAGGCAAGGTCGAGGGCTACCACTTCGAGGTCCGCAAACACCTCGTCGACTACGACGACGTCATCAACATGCACCGGTCGGTCATCTACCAGCTGCGCGACAAGGTGCTCGCGCAGCAAGAGTTGCGGCCGACCATCGAAGACATGGTCGGCAAGGAGTTGAACCGTCTCGTGGCGGGGCGCCTCCAGGGTGAGGCGGCGGACTGGGACACCGCGGTGTTCCAGAAGGAGCTTCAGGCGATGCTCCCGCCGGTCGACGAGCTGTCCACGCCGGAGGCGGTGCGGCGGTTCGACCCGGCCGAGATCGAAGAGATGCTCCAGGAGCACGCCGACAAGACCTACGACGCCCGGTTCGAGCAGTTCGGCGCGGACCTGTGGAAGCAGGTCGAGCGGATCATCATGTTGCGCACGATCGACCGGCACTGGGTCGAGCACCTGACCGCGATGGACAACATGCGCACTGGCATCGGCCTGGAGGCGGTGGGGCAGCGCGACCC
>JACPRT010000065.1 GCA_016189845.1 Chloroflexota bacterium
CGCAACACGGCGTTGCCGTTGACCCGCACCGCGCCGCCGCGGATCAGCCGCTGGGCGGCCGCCCGGCTCAGGCCCGTTGCGGACCCGGCGAGAAACATGTCGAGCCGCCGGGCATTGCCCGGGCCGGCGACGAAGACGGCCAGGTCCGCAGGCACAGCGGGCTACGCCGCGGGACCGCCAGGCGAGCCGGGCCGCGCAGAAGAGTCGGGCTGACGCGTGGCGTCGCCCGGCGCGGGCACATCGGGCGGCGACCCGCCCGGAGGCACCGGCGGGGCCGAATCAAAGCGCGTCCCGGATTCAACCCCGTGGGCCGGGTCGTGGCGGAATGCGAAGTGCCACGCGAGGATGGCGATGCCAACGACTATCGAAGAGTCGGCCAGGTTGAAAATCGGCCAGGGCCCGACGTCTATGAAGTCGACGACGTAGCCCAGCCTCACGCGGTCGATGAGATTGCCAAAGGCGCCTCCGAGCTGGAGCCCGAGAGCCGCCCGCATCAGTGGCGACGTCATCGCATTCCGGTAGAAGTAGATGATCGCTGCGACGGCCACGAAGGACACGACCGTGAGGATCATCGCCTGGTCCTGGAAGAGGCCGAACGCGGTCCCTGTATTCCTCGCGTACGTGAGCCTGAAGAAACCGTCGGACGGCCACGATTCGCTGAGCCGCAGGTTCCTCACGATCAGGGTTTTCGAGAACTGATCGGCGGCGAACGCGACTACCAGGATGCTGAGCAGCAGGGGGTCCGAATACCACCTCCGCTGCGGCGCCGGCCGTTCGGGCGCAACATCCGGCTCCGCGTCGCGGGGCTTTACAAAAGGCGTCGTGCCGCCGGTGGACTGGTTGCGTTCGCTATGGTCCGTCAATGCGTTCCTTCTAACGAACTAACGAATTTGCGAGGAACTTCGCCACGGTCTGCCCGACTTCCTTCTCGTGGCCGGCGAGGAAATGGTCGCCGCCCGCGATCCGGACGAGGGCCGGCGGCTGCCTCATCGCCTCGACGATCCCGGTCATTTCGCCCGCCCTGACGAGCTTGTCGTCATCGCCGACGACTATCTGACGGGCACGGTGGTCGTCGCCGAGCCTGGATTCTCGAAGGGCATTCAGCGGAGGTGAGATGAGCGAGACGGCCTTCGCGTTATCCAGATGTGCCCATGCCTTCAGCACCGCCGCCGCCCCGAAGGAGTAACCCGTGATAGCGCACCTCTCTGGATCGACATGGTCCCATTGTCGTATGACCCAGAACGCGGTCGCCACGTCCCGCACCGCTCCTTCGCCTACTGCAGGGGACCCGTCCTTCGGGCGACGGAAGTTGAACCGGAGCGTGGCGACGCCCATTTGGGCGAGTTCGTAGCACACCGCGATCACTACCGGCGAGTTCATCGTCCCGCCGAAGACCGGATGTGGGTGGCACACGACTGCCGCGGGCATGCGCCGGGTCTGCTCGACCGGACCCGCCATGACGCCGTCCACCTTTTCGCCGTCGACTTCAAACTCGATTGCCGTCTGCCTCATACTTGACGTATCGTACCCCCCGTTCATCCATATCCCCGAGGAAGCATCCAATGATCCGTGTTGACCTTCGCAGCGACACTGTCACTCATCCGACGCCGGAGATGCGGCGCGCCATGGCCAAGGCCGAGGTGGGCGACGACGTATACGGCGACGATCCGACAACGAACAAGCTGCAGGAGAAGGCGGCCTCGATTCTGGGCAAGCAGGCCGGCCTCTTCGTCGCGTCGGGGACCCAGGGCAACCTGACGTCGGTGCTGTCGCATTGCACCCGCGGCGACGCATTCGTGCTGGGGGACAAGGCGCACATCTTCCAGTCGGAAGCCGGCGGGACGTCGGTCCTGGGCGGCGTGGTGATGAAGACCGTACCGAACAACGCCGATGGCACCCTGAATGAAGCGGACATCCGGGCTGCTGCCGCAAAGGGCGATTATCACAAGGCCCGGGTAAAGCTGCTGGCGATCGAGAACACGCAGAACCTGTGTGGAGGCGTGGCCCTTTCACCCCGCCAGACGGCAGCGCATGTGGCGGTCGCCCGGGACATGGGCCTCAAGGTCCACCTGGACGGCGCTCGAATCTTCAACGCAGCCGTCTATTTCAAATGCAATCCGAAGGAACTGACCCGGGGCGTCGACAGCGTCACATTCTGTCTCTCGAAGGGGCTGTCGTGCCCGATCGGCTCGATCGTCTGCGGAGACAAGGACTTCATCGACGAGGCCAATCGCTGGCGCAAGATGCTTGGGGGCGGGATGCGACAGGTAGGCATCATCGCAGCGGCCGGCCTGGTGGCGCTCGACTCCATGATCGACCGCCTGGCGGAGGACCACGAAAACGCCCGCAAGCTCGCGTTCGGCCTTGCGGAGATCCAGGGCGTCGACCTGGACCCCGCGGCAGTGCAGACGAACATTGTCCGGTTCGGCATCCCCTCGAGAAAGGGCAACGAGATTGCCGCAGGCCTCTACAAGGAAGGGATTTACGTCAACCCGGGGGATTCTGCTCTGAGGCTCGTGACCCACTACGGGGTCGATTCCGAGGACATCGATTACACCCTCGAAGCCATGAGGCGGGTCGTTGCGGCCGTGACTGACAGGACGGTATCGGCGCCGAAGGCAGGTCGAAACGGGCGGTCAGCCGAGGGTCGTGCGTCGGCCGCGAAGCGAACGACCGCTCCTCGACGTTAGTCCGCCGCCTCACACGCCCGCTGTACCCTACGGTGGGCGAGCACCCTTCGGTTCGGCCGCAGGTCCGTTCTTGCGCCGGAATTCGTCGACACGCACCTCTATAAGTCACTGAAATCGTCGGCTGTGGCACGTGACTTGCCGTAACCGGCGGACCATCTCATAATCCGCCGCGTATCCTCGTCCAGCGACAGCACGGTGAAGCGGCGACTCGAGGAGGTCCGAGATGGTCAGCGCTACAGCGACCGAAGTGACGCGTCCGGAGTATCCGGTCAAATTGCAGGTGGCAGAGCCGGCGAAGTTGAGCCGATGGCTGTGGATCGTCAAGTGGCTCCTTGCGATCCCGAATTGGATCGTCCTGGGGGTGGTCGGCATCGTCTACGTGTTCACGCTGTTCTTCGCGTGGGTCGCGGCAGTCCTGCTTGGCCGCTACCCCAGAGGCCTGTTCGATTTCAACGTGGGCTTCCTGCGATGGACTACCCGCCTGAGTTCGTACACCATGGGCCTGGTCACCGACCAATATCCGCCCTTCGCAATGCGCGACATTCCCGAGTACCCGGTCCGCGTCACCGCCGAGTATCCCGCACGGCTCAGCCGTCTGAAGGCGTTTTTCCGGATCTTCCTCGCCGTGCCGCATCTGGTGATCGTGTGGCTGCTGAACTACGTGTGGGCTGTCCTCTGGCTGATCGCGGGCGTCATCATCCTGTTCACAGGTAGATACCAGAAGGACCTGTTTCGTTTCGTCGTGGGGATCATGCGATGGAACGTCAGGAGCACGGGTTACCTGATTCTGGCGACCGACAAGTACCCGCCCTTCAGCCTGGAATAGGCTTACTGCTGCTTCGGGGGACCTTCGCCGTACTTTTCGCCCCACCACTTCAGCAGCCGCTCGCGGATCGCGGCCTCGCGGCCGATATCGGTCGGGAAGTAGTACCGGTGGCCGCGCAGGTTCTCCGGGAGGTTCTCGGTTATTACGAACCCGCCCGGGAAGTCGTGTGCGTACTGATACCCCTTGCCGTAGTCCATCGTTCGCATGAGGCCGGTCACCGGGTTGCGCAGATGCAGGGGCACGGGGTCGTTGCGTGTGCCCCCGACGTCCGCGGAGGCCCGCCCCAGAGCGGCATATGAGGCGTTGCTCTTGGGAGCGGACGCCAGGTAGACAGTCGTGTGGGCCATGAGGATCCGGCCCTCGGGCCAGCCGATCAGGTGGACCCCCTGCTGGCACGCGACCGCGATTGCCAGGGCGCCCGGGTCGGCGAGCCCGACGTCTTCGGCGGCCGATATAACCAGCCGCCGAGCGATGAACATCGGGTCCTCGCCGGCATCGACCATGCGCGCCAGCCAGTAGAGCGCCGCGTCCGGGTCGGACGCTCGAATCGACTTGATGAAAGCCGAGATCGTGTCGTAGTGGAGGTCGCCTGTGCGGTCGTAGCGGGCGTGGCGTTGGAGGGCGTCCTCGACCGTGGCCAGCCCGACCGTTCGGCGTCCGCCGGGGCCGGCCGGGGTGGCCGCGACGGCCAGCTCGAGGGCGTCGAGCGCCACGCGGGCGTCGCCGTTGGCGATCCTGACGAGCAGCCCGCGGGCGTCGTCGTCCAGCGACGCTTCCATACCTGCGAGGCCGCGCTCGCGGTCGCCGAGGGCACGGTCGATCAAGGTACGGATGTCGTCGTCGGAGAGCGCATTAAGCGTGAATACGCGGCAGCGGGACAGGAGCGGACCGACGACCTCGAACGACGGGTTCTCGGTAGTGGCGCCTATCAGGACGATCGTGCCGTCCTCGACGTGGGGCAGCAGGGCGTCCTGCTGGCCGCGATTGAATCTATGGATCTCGTCGACGAAGAGGATCGTCCGCCTGCCCTCCGCACCGAGGCGTTCGTGGGACTGCTGAACGACCTTGCGGATATCGGCGACCCCCGATGAGACGGCGCTGAGCGTTTCGAACTGGGACCGGGTCGTCTCGGCGATGACGCGGGCCAGCGTCGTCTTGCCGCTGCCGGGCGCTCCCCACAGGATCATCGAAGGGACGCGGTCGCTCTCGATGCATCCGCGCAGGACCCGGCCCGGATCGAGCAGGTGCCCCTGTCCGACGATCTCCTCGAGCCGGCGGGGCCGCATCCGCGTGGATAACGGCGCGGTCTTCGACATCAACTCCCTGCGGCGATGCTCGAACAGCGTCATGGCGGCTAGTGTCGCGCCCCCTTCACGTCTGCCGCTTGAGTTCGACTACCGTCACCCCGTCGCCGCCCATCCCGTAGGTGCCGTCGCGGAACCTCGCTACGAGCGGATGACGCGCCAGATGCTCCCGCACGGCTGCCTTCAAGGTGCCCGTACCTCGCCCGTGGATGATGTGGGCGACCAGGACGCCGGCTGCGTGGCATCGTTGCAGATGCCTGTCGACTCTGAGCAGGGCATCGCTCGGCCGAAGGCCGTGCAGGTCGACCTTCATGTCGACGTAGAAGTCGATGTGATCCGAATGGCCGCGCCTTCCGGGGGTTCGCTTCGAACGTCCGCGGGAGCCGTCCGAAGCCAATGCCAGCTACCCGGTCAGGGCGGCGCGCACGGCCTCGATCAACAGCGGGTCCTCTTCGACGAGCACGGTACGTGGATCGAAGAGGATTTCGTCGGCTTCGATCCGCGCAATGACCGGCGGATCGGCCGACCTCAGGCGGGCGATGAAACGTTCCGGTGGAACCTCCGGCCGTACCGCCAGGACGTAGGTCGGCAGGGTCTCGTCGGGCAGGCTGCCCCCGCCAATCGTCGACTTGCTTTCCCTGACCTCGGCGTGCGCGAGGCCGAGATCCGATTTCCAGCGTTCAGCGCGCTTCCGGACCTCAGCGGCTGGCATCGAAATCATCCGCCAGACCGGCAACTCCGACGTCGCGGTCCCCCGGACGTAGGAGAGGAGCGTGGCGGATAGCGCGGCCAGCGTGACCTTTTCGACGCGCACGGCGCGCGCCAGCGGGTGTCGCGCGAGTGTGTCGACGTGCGCCCGCCGTCCAACCGCGATGCCGGCCTGGGGCCCCCCAAGCAGCTTGTCGCCCGAGAAGAACGCGAGGTCTGCACCCTGGCTCACGCTCTCCTGGACCATAGGCTCCTTCGGGAGGCCGTACGCTGTGGTGTCCAGCAAGGCGCCGCTGCCGAGGTCGTGAAAGACCACCAGCCCCCTGTCTTTGGCCAGTCGCGCCAGCGCTTCAAGGTCCGCAGTGTGGGTAAATCCGCGAATCGCGAAGTTGCTCTGGTGCACCTTCAAGAGGACCGAGGTGCGTTCGGTGATCGCGGTCTCGTAGTCGCCGACGTAGGTGCGGTTGGTCGTGCCGACCTCGACCAGGGTGGCGCCTGATTGCTGAAGCACGTCCGGGATGCGGAACCCGCCGCCGATTTCGACAGCCTCGCCGCGCGACACGATTACTTCCCTTCCCTGGGCGTACGCGGTCAGGCCTAGCAGCAGCGCCGCCGCATTGTTGTTCACGACCAGGCCCGCCTCGGCGCCAGTTGTCTGGGACAAGAGCTCTGAGATGTGCGCCATCCGGGAGCCGCGCCGGCCAGTGGCCAGGTCCATCTCGAGATCGGTGTAGCCGCCTGCGACCGCCATGGCAGCCTCTACGGCGGCTTTGCTGAGCGGTGCGCGGCCCAGGTTGGTGTGCAGCACCACGCCGGTCGCATTAGTTACGCGTCGGGGCCAGTGGGCGAGCGTGCGGCTTGCTCGTTCGACGATGGCGTCTATCAGCGCGTCGATGGTGGGAGGCGCCTCGCCGGCCTTGACCTTCTCCCGGGCGGACTCAAGTACCCGGCGCACAACACCCGTGACTGCATCGTGCGAATGCGCTTCGGCAAGTTCTCGAACGCGAGTCGCTGACAAGAGGCGTTCGACGCTGGGGAGCGACCGCAGGTTGGTGCTCATTGCCTGCCTTGAAGTTCGGCGAGTCTATGTTTAGCGAGTGCCGCGTACGCCTCTTTCAATTCGATACCGACGTAATGGCGACGGTATTGACTCGCGACCAAACCGACCGTTCCGACACCAAAGAATGGATCAAGCACCCAGTCGCCAGGTCTGGTCGTGCCGAGCACACACGGTTCTACGAGAGCAGGCGGGAATGGCGCCGGATGACCGAGCGTCGCGGGTTCGGTTGGTATGGACCACACCGACCTACGGTTGCGGCTTCCGAGGCCGTCTTCAGTGCGTTCGTTCAAAGACTCGGCCTGAAACCAGCCTGCATCCTGGAGGGCGAACGCGACGCGCCACGGCCCGCCGAGCAGATCTTTCGGCTTGAGCCCGAGTGGAGTTGGCGGGCGATAACCCATTGCGCGAGCGGGATTCTTCCGGTCCGGAGCTCTCCAGCCACGGTCTCCACTCGTGTACCCGTCCCCGATGTTCAGCCAGCAGCAGCCGTCATCCCGAAGGACTCGGCGTACCTCCCCGAATATCTGAACCAGACTGAAAACATACTCGTTGAGATCGGACTCTGCACCCAACTGGCCAGGCTGGGAATAGTCACGTAAGCCCCAGTACGGCGGGCTGGTAATACAGGCTTGAAAGAAGTCAGCTGGTAGCCGCTGGAGCACCTGACGAGCGTCGCCGACCAGGATCGTGTCAACCGACGGCCCGGTATTCACGATCGTCCCTGTGCCGTTCGATTTGAGAGAGTTATCGGTCCGGATAGTTTCGACCATGTTTGGCACAAACTCCAACACATCCCATCGGCGAGGTCAACGCGCCCATGGCGACTCCCCGGTCGGGTCCCCCCTCGTCATTGCCCACGCTAGGCCACGGGGTTACAATCAACATTTGGCGTCTCAAGACATGCCAAATCATGCTGATAATCGGTCTCACGGGCGGGATAGGCTCGGGCAAGAGCGAGGCCGCCCGGATTCTCGAGCGGCTTGGTGCGGTGGTCGTCAACGCCGATCTCGCCGGACATGAGGCGTACCGGCCGGGCAGTCAGACATGGCAGGCAGTCGTCGAGGCTTTCGGCAAGGGCGTAGTTGCCCCGAGTGGGGAGATCGACCGGAAGCTACTGGGCGCCAAAGTCTTCTCCGATCCTGCACAGATAAGGCGGCTTAGCGAAATCGTTTGGCCCGAGATCAGGCGGATCCTCAAGGCCCGCATCGAAGCCGAAAGGCAGGCCGGAAGGGCGAACGCCGTAGTGATCGAAGCCGCAGTGCTCCTGGAAGCGGGGTGGGACGACCTGGTCGACGAGGTGTGGGTGGTCGACAGTCCCGAATCGCTTGCTCTCCAGAGGCTGAAGGCCAAGGGCATTTCCCCGGATCAAGCGAGCGCTCGGATGCGCTCGCAATTTGCTCCCGAGGCTCGCAGGGCGCGGGCCGACGTCGTTCTCCGTAACGACGCCGATCTATTGGCATTGGAAGCAGCCGTCCGCAGCGCGTGGAACGGCCGGGTCGAATCAAAGGCTTAGGTAGGTAATGGCGCAAGTCCAGGCAACGAGCTACCGGGAATATCGAATCGAAGAGTACGTCGTCGCGCGCGAGCCGTTCTACGTCCCGCAGGGCGACGAAATCGAGATCTTTACCGCCGCCTACAAGCAGCGAATTCCGGTGCTCCTGAAGGGGCCGACCGGGGTCGGGAAGACTCGATTCGTGGAATACATGGCCTGGCGGCTGGGCCAGTCTCATGGCAAGACCGCCAAGGGCAGCAACGGCAGCAAGCCCGGCATCCCGCTGGTCACCGTGGCCTGCCACGAGGATCTGACGGCGTCGGACCTCGTCGGCCGATACCTCCTCGACACCGATGGCACCAGGTGGATCGACGGGCCGCTGACCCGTGCAGTCAAGGCCGGTGGCATCTGCTACCTCGACGAGGTAGTTGAGGCCCGCAAGGACACCACCGTCATCATCCACCCCCTCACCGACCACCGTCGCGTGCTGACCATCGACAAGCTGGGCCAGATCATCGAGGCCGATCCGGGATTCCTGATGGTCATCTCATACAACCCCGGGTACCAGACTGCGCTCAAGGACCTGAAGCACAGCACCCGGCAGCGGTTTGTGGCGCTGGAGTTCAACTTCCCAAAACCTGACATCGAGACGAAGATCATCGCCCACGAGGCGGAGGTCGACGAGGACACCGCAGAACAGCTCGCCAAGCTCGGAGAGAAGGTCCGGAACCTCGGCGACTACGGCCTCGGTGAAGGCGCCAGCACGCGCGTGCTCATCTACGCCGGCCGTCTGATGAACGAAGGCGTGGCGGCCCGCCGCGCCTGCCAGGTCGCGGTGACATGGGGCATTACGGACGACGCGCAACTCCAGCGGAGCGTCGACGAGGTCGTCTCGTCGATCTTCCCGTAGGCCTCGTGCCGGACGGAGCCCTGGCGACGAGCGCTCCCAGCGGTCACCCTCTGGGCCGCCTTGAGGCGGCTCTTCGCGGCAAGCGTGGAGTGCACCCGAGGAGCCGATGGCCCGCGCCTGAAGCTGCCGTGGCGGTTCTCCTCTGGGGGTCGCCTGCCGACCCCTCGCTGGTGCTCATGCGCAGATCGATGCACGTGCACAACTACAAGGGCCACATCGCCTTCCCGGGTGGTTCTCGTGAGCTGGAGGACGCGTCGCTCGAAGCGACCGCGGTCCGGGAAACGGTGGAGGAGCTTGGAGTGGGGCCCGAGGACGTCGACCTCTGGGGTGAGCTCGATACGGTGGCGACTGTCGACGGCCTGCCCGTGACCCCGTATCTCGGGCGGCTGCGGACGGATGCGCAACTGCACCCTGATCCGGCGGAAGTTGGCTCGATCCTGACGATAGGAGTAAAGGAGCTGATCGACCCATCGGCCGAACGTGACGAGACGCGGCTGGTGGACGGCAATCTGATCAGCAGGACTTCGTATTCATATAATGGCAACGTGGTGTGGGGCGCCACAGCCCGCATTCTTGCCCAGCTGATCCCTCTCGCACGAGGGGTCTTACAGGAGACCACATCTCCCGTTGACTAACGAGCCGCAGGCGGGCCTGACTACCGAAACGATAGAAGCGGAACTGGCGCGTTTCCCCGCTCCGGTAACGGAGGGCTACCGGGAGGCACGCGCACTCCTCCAGGGAAGGCTCCGCGACCAGGACCTGATGTCCTGGGCTGCGCAGGGCCTGGCGATCGCCGGCAAGACCGTCCGGTCGTGGGAGGCGTGCGCCGACTATTTCAAGGCCAGCCCGGCTGTGCAGCGCCAGCTGACGGCAGCCCAGTTCATGCGCTGGGCCGCCGCAGGGGCAGATCTATGCTCGGAGTCGCCGTCGCTCGCGGTCGCCTTCTTCAAGGCGAGCCCGGGGTCGCTCCTCCGCCTGCGTCCTCGCCAGATCGACGAGTGGGCGGTGCTTGGCCGCGCCCTGTACCGGGGTACCTGGAAGTCCAGCACGCTCGCCTGCCGGTTCTACGAGCTCACCCCGATGCTGCTGGAAACGCTCTCGTTCAATGAGCTGACTCGCTTTGGCCAGTTCCTGGAGGTCCTGTCGCTGCGCTCATACGACCTCGCGAGCCAGTGCCTGGTCGAAGGCTGCGCCCTGTTCCCGCGCCTGGGGACCGAGCGCGACGCCTTCATCGGCGTCGGCCACGCGGTCGCCGAGCGCTCCTGGCGCGACGTGCGTTCCTATTTCGATGGCGCAACCTCGCTTGGCACGCTGGAATCCGATCAGCGGGCACGGCTGCTGTTGCTGGCAAGGCGACTGGTCGCCTCGGGCGAGGTTTCCGCGGGTGATTTCCTCAAGCACGGCGCCGCCGCGGTACGCGGGGTCCCGGTGGAGCATGCGGCAAGGCTGCTTGAAATGGCGGAGACCATCCACGCGGTCGCGCCGGGAGCGGTCACCGACTTCCTGAAGCACGCGCCGGCGGTCCTGGGCCGCATCAGCTTCACGCAATTCGAAGCGTGGCACGCGGAAGGCCTGGGGATCCTCAAGGACAGCCCGGACGCAGGAACCGCCTACTTCCGTGGCGTTTCCGGCCGTGCGCAGGAGGTGCTCGACACGCTCGCGTCCGGCGTCGAGCTGACCCGCATCAAGGACATCGTCCGGATCTACTGCCGGGCGCTGTCCGGCGAGGACATCGAGCTGACGTCGACCCAGCAGCTGGTTGAGAAGAAGATCGGCTGGACCGATGCCGATATCGCCACCACCGAGGGAACGACGATCTACCTGCCGCCCGTCGTCGACCGGTTCCCTTCCAAGGACGACAACTTCGCCTGGTACAAGGTAGTCAGCACGCACCAGGTCGGCCACATCGAATTCGGGAGCTTCCTGTTCCACTACGACCGCCCCTCGACACTGTTCGAGGACCTGCGGCCGCATCTGATCAAGAACGGTCACACTCCCGCAGCGCAAGTCGCCGCTCAGCCCGAGCCCGGACCCGCTGAGGGTCGCAAGAAGGCTGCCGCCGCCGCGGCGGCGCTCCCTGAACTCGCGGCCGCGGGTCCTGCCGAAGGCGAAGCCGCTGCGGCGCCAAAAGACGCGAAACCCGTTACAGACATGACGCGGTTCTTCGACCTCTTCGACGACCGCACCCTGGCGCACGACGTCTTCACCGTGGTCGAGGCATGCCGCCTCGACGCAACCGTGATGTTCGAGTACCGCGGCATCGTGAACTCGTACCGCAAGGTGCAGGGCAGGGCGCTTGAAGAACGGCCGCGCATCGAAGAGCTTCCGATGCGCGAGGCGATGGTGGAGTTCATCATCCGTCTCAGTCTCGAGCAGCAGGGCGACATCAAGGTCCCGCGTGACTACGTGGCCACGGCGCGGAAGGTCGCACGCCTGGTCAGGCAGGTCGCAACACCCGAGGTGACGGTCGAGGACGTGGCCGAAGCCACGATCCGGATCTACACGCTTCTCACCGAGGTGCCCAACAACAAGATCCCTGAGGACGAGTTCGAAGACTTCGACCCCGAGGAGGAAGAGTCCGACGACCAGGCGCAGGAGGACCAGCAGTTCTACCTGAACGCCATGGCCGGCGAAGGGCAGGGCGACGAGGCCCAGGAGTCGGAGGGCGAAGAGCAGGGCGAGGACCAGGACGAGTACGAGTCGCCCAAGGACGTCTCGTACCGCGGCGAGTTCAAGCCCGAGCTCGCCCAGCTGCTGTCACAGCTGAGGCTGGACCAGGACATGATGGACGGCGCGGAGCCCGCGGACATCACCGAAGAGCAGCTGCAGGAGTTGCTGGAGAAGTCCAGCGAGATCGAGCAGCAGGAAGGCGAGGGGGAGCAGCAGCAGGCCACGGAGGAGATGCTGAAGAA
>JACPRT010000067.1 GCA_016189845.1 Chloroflexota bacterium
ACTGCGCCCCGACGTCGTGCTGATGGATGTCCGGATGCCCGGCACCGACGGCATCGAGGCCTGCAGGCAGCTGCGCGAACGTCTCCCTGATACACGCGTGCTCATGCTGACCTCCTATGGCGACGAGGACGCCGTCATGGCAGCGATCATGGCCGGCGCGTCCGGGTATCTCTTGAAGAACACGTCGAGGACAGAGCTGCTGGCCGCTCTCCGGACGGCAGCGCGTGGCGAGTCGTTGCTCGACCCCGCCGTGACGACCCGTGTGCTGGCGAAGCTTCGAGATCTCGCCAGCAAGGAACAGGACCGCGAAGTCACCGTGCTCTCCGAGCGCGAGCGTGAAGTCCTTGCGCTCGTGGCGCAGGGGCTCACGAACAAGGAGATCGCCGCGAAGCTGTTCATCAGCGAGAACACGGCCCGCAACCACGTCAGCAGGATCCTGGAAAAGCTCGGCCTGGCCCGTCGCAGCGAGGCAGCGACATTCGCAGCCCGCCACGGCCTGGTGGGTGACCGTCCCGGTCCTGAAGGTCACACCGAGACGAAAACGTAGACCGTATTCACGCCGTTCGCCGTCGGCCTGGTTTCCCGCAGCCGGAATCCGGTGCCTTCGATCGTGCTCACGAACTCGTCCTGCGGGTGGTACCTCGTGTTCATTTCGAGCTTGTTGCCGATTGGCGAACAGGTGGAATCGGGTGAGCGGCTACGGAATGGCCTCGCCCGCCAGCACGCCAGTGGGCCGCCCGGCGTCCACCGCCACCTTCCCGTTGACGACTACAAACGGGATTCCGGCCGGCGCCACGCGAGGGTCTTCGTAGGTAGCAAGATCGTTGATGCGTAGCGGGTCGAACACGACGAGGTCGGCGAAGCATCCCTTGCGCACCTCGCCACGGCCTTTGAGCTGAAATCGACTGGCCGGTTTGCCGGTCATGCGCTGAATCAGCAGCTCCAGCGATGCCCCGTGCCTGCGCCTGAGGCGTCCGAGGATTCGAGGGAAAGCGCCATAGGCGCGCGGGTGCGGCGAGCCGCCCACGGGGATGGCGTCGCTGCCCACGGTGTAATCAGGGCGCTGTATGAGGTTCATCACGTCCGCCTCCATCTGGCGCCAGATTGCCGCGCTGGTGGGCGGCGTGACCAGAAGGCCGCAATTGAGGTCTTCTTCCCGCATCACCCGGCAGATCATCTCCGCCACGACCTCACCGCTCTCGCGGGCGACGTCCCTCCAGGACATGCCCTCCAGATGGCGGTTGCGCTGCGAACCGACGTATGTGAATACACAGTCGCCAAGCGAATCACCGTAGCGGTCATCGAGGTCCTTCACGACGCGACGTGTGGCGTCCGGGTCGCGCAGTCGCTCGAGGGTGGCTTCCGGCCCGCCCTCGACGAACCATCCCGGAAGCCGGCAGACCGGCATGGTCGCCCCCGCGGGATACGGATAAGCATCGAGCGTGATGTCGAGCCCCTGCCGCTTCGCGAGGTCGATCTCCGCCATTAGCTCGTCAACGCGGCCAGCCTGTTCGGGGCTCGTGCGCCAGTGCGCCAGGTGGACCTTGACGCCCGATTTCAGTCCGATTTCGATCACCTCGCGGGCGCCGCCGCCACCGGCCGCGCGTTCCGTGTGGAAGAACCGGTGCTGCAGCACGAAGACTCCACCCCTGCGGGCGACCACCCTGGCGATCTCGATCAGCTCTTCTGTGGTGGCGTACGCGGCAGGGAAAAAGCCGAGGCCAGTGGCAAATCCCGCCGCACCCTGTTCCATCCCCTCATCGACGATCCGCCTGGCGTGATCGAGCGCCTCGCCGGTGAGCGGTACATCGTGAAACCCGACGGCGCCCAGCCGAACGGCGCAATGCGGTACCAGTGCGACCGTATTCACCGCGCAGCGGCGGTGATAGTGGCTGCGATAAGCGGCGATGGTCGACATGTCCAGCTCTGCTGGCGGAAGCCCGCACAGCCCCGACAGGTAAGTCCGGTACATCGTGTAGTTCTGGGGGCTCATCGGCGCGTAAGAGAGGCCGTCCTGTCCGAGCACCTCGGTGGTGACGCCCATGAGGATGCCGCTCTCGTGTTGCGGCTCGTTCAGCAGCGCCGCGTCCGTGTGAACGTGGGTGTCGATGAATCCTGGGGAAACGATGTGTCCCGAGGCGTCGATGACCCGCCGCGCGACCGCCGCGCTGAGGTCCCCGACGGCGGCAATTCGCTTTGCCCTGACGCCGACATCGGCCCGGAACGCCGCCCGTCCCGTGCCGTCGATCACTTCCCCGCCTGTGATCAGCAGATCGAACACACGTCACCGCCCCTCGCCGCGACAGCCCGTTCGAAGCGCGGAAACGTTAACAGACGCTCGGATGACCCGGCGGCTTCTATCTGAGGCGTGTAGATGACCCGGTGCCTTCGGTCTGAGACGTGTGCGTGACCACCCCCAACGAAGTGACGGTCGACACCCGTTGCCACAGGGCTGGGGATTACTAGCCTCGACGTGTGACAACGAGAGATTCGAATTACAGGGGCGCTTACGAATGACTGAACGCAAGCAGGACCGTCAGCTGGCCACGATCGCCCTGCCGACGCTGCTTATTTCTTCAATCCTGATGGTGACCATCATCGTCCTGGTGGTCGGCACGGCTAGATGAGACGGCGCGAGACGCGCTTTCCTAGTACCACTTGTCCTTCTCGACCACGTTCACGAGCGGCCGGCCCTCGGCAAACCGCCGGGCGTTCTCGAGCATGATCTGGAATCGCCTCTCCTCCACGTGGACCCCGTCCCGTACCGCTACGTGGGGAGTGATCAATACGTTGGGCAAGGTCCACAGCCTGTGGCCGGCAGGTAGCGGCTCGGTCTCGAAGACATCCAGGCCGCAGCCTGCTATGACGCCATTTGCCACGGCATCGGTCAGCTCGTCGAGCCTCGTGGTCTTGCCCCGCCCGATGTTGATGAAACAGGCGGTCTTCTTCATGAGCCGGAAGCGGCGCATGTTGAACATGCCTTCTGTCTCGGGCGTGTGCGGGACAGTCGTGATCAAGAAGTCAGCCCTTGGAAGGAACTCGTCGAGCCGATCCGGTGTGGCCATTTCCGCGACTCCCGGAGCGTCCTTTATCCGGGGGTCCACACCGATGACCGTGATCCCGAACTCCGAGCATAGCCGCGCCGTCTCAGCGCCGATGCCACCGATACCGACGATGATCGCGGTCGCCTCCCGCAGGTAGACGAACGGGAATCGCGGAGCGTCCTTCTCCCACTGGCCGCGCGCCTGTGCACCCATGTAGAACGGCAGCCCGCGCGAGAGCGCCAGCAGAAACATCATGATGTGGACGCTGATGTGATCGCTGTAAATCCCACGCGGATTGCAGATCACGACCGGATGTTCGATTAGCTCCTTGTAGTAGTAGCCGGGGAACGGTCCTGCGTCGGGATTCTGCAACCACCGCAGCTTGCGAGCGAGCTTGAGGGCCGCAGGCGGGACCCACCCGAAGGCGGCATCCGCGTCCACGATCTCGCGCCTGGCGTCTTCGTCGGTCTCCGGCACGGCGACCATGTACGGCGGCAGCGTGTCCGCGAGCCGTCGAGCCCACTCGCGCTTCTGTTCTGTCTGCGGCGGCATCATCACGAACTTGGGCATCTCGGTCCTCCAGGCGTCAGCTCGCAGGCCGCCCGGAGCTTCCGTGGCGAGCGTGCCGCCACAGGATAAGCGTTCTCTATCCCCGGCCGGGGCTGAGTTTCGGGAGGCCCAGGCCGCCCCGCGGCGTTGACGACCGGTTCGCCTCGGCTGCAACATGCTCGCATCTCTGGAGGCGAACGTGGACGGCGTGCACGATCTGGGCGGCATGCATGGCTTTGGCCCGGTGATTCGAGAGGCCGGCGAGCCTGTGTTCCACGCGCCGTGGGAAGCCACGGTGGTTGCGCTCATGCGGTCGGCGCGGGCCAACGGCGTCTTCAACATCGACGAGTTCAGACACGCGATCGAACGCATGCCTCCGGCCCGGTATCTGTCGGCGACCTACTACGAACGGTGGCTCGAGGCCGTCGCCACCCTTGCCATCGAAAAGGGGCTGACCACGGCGGAGGAGCTGGAGCGAAGGTCGGAACGCCCTGAATCTTCCCGTGACACCCGCCGTCGCACGCCGACCACGGAGCCAGCGGCGGTGCAGTCCGCGCCCGGCGCGCCTGATGCAGTCGTGTCGCCGACGAGTTCTTTCCGGCCGGAAACATCGGCGCCGCGCTTCAACGCTGGCGACGCCATCGTGACGATCCGGGCACGCCCGAAGGGGCACACGCGCCTGCCTCGTTACGCACGCGGCAAACGCGGCCGCGTCCACGCGTACAGGGGCTTCCAAGTGTTTCCAGACGCAAGCGCCCATGGCCGTGGTGAGAACCCGCAGCCGCTGTACAGCGTCCGCTTCGAGGGCGATGAACTCTGGGGCGATTCGGGCGAGCCGTCGCAGGCGGTGTACCTGGACCTGTGGGAGAGCTATCTGCTGCCCGCCCGGTGAAGGCGGGCGATGAAGGTCAATGGGTAAATTCCATCCGAACGTCGACAAGTACGTCGTTTCCAGGGTGCGGGCGCTGGAGTCGATCCTGCGCGATAAGGGCCTCCTGGCTCCGGACGCCGTCGACCGCATCGTCGAGCGCTACGAGTCGGACACCGGCCCGATGGCGGGCGCCCGGGCGGTCGCGCGGGCATGGTCGAACCCGACATACAGGCAGCGGCTTCTGACCAATTCGACCGCCGCGCTGGCCGACCTCGGCCTCGACTACGATTCTCTCGTTGTCGTAGAGAACACGCCGCAGGTACACAACCTGGTCGTTTGCACCCTGTGTTCCTGCTATCCATGGCCGGTTCTGGGCCTGCCGCCCAACTGGTACAAGTCGCCCGCGTACCGTTCGCGCGCAGTGAGCGAACCGCGCGCGCTTCTCAGGGAGCTTGGGCTGGAAATCCCCGACGGACGCGAGATCCGCGTCTGGGACAGCAGCGCGGAGATGCGCTACATGGTCCTGCCGATTCGGCCTGGTGGCACCGATGGGCTGCATGAGGACCAGCTGATCCCGCTAGTGACGCGTGACGCCATGATCGGCGTCGCCGAAGTGGCCACGCCCGGGCGGGCCTGAGCGGACCGCCGAGATGTACGAACGACGCCGCAACATAGTGACGCGCGCCGACGGCCGGCGAGTGAATGTCGCCCGGTTCAGGGGCCAGCTGCTGGTGTGCTCGCTGGGGTGTTGCTGCGGCCGCACCGAGGATGGCTTTGCACCCGTGCCCGCGGACCGATGGCACGAGCAATGGGAGCAACGGCGCCTACGAAACATCATTCACCTCACGGTCGGAGGCTGCCTCGGCCCGTGCGGGCTTGCGAACGTGGTGCTCTTGTTGTTCGAGGGCCAGGCGCTCTGGTTCCACTCGATCAACTCGGAGGCGCTGGTCGACCACATCTACGACTACGTCGATCGACTCCTCCGCGAGAATGCCGTCGTGCCGCCCGCCACGCCTCTCGACGCGCACCAGTTCACGGGATCGAGCTGGCAAGCGCGCCCGGACGGACAGCCCGTAGACGACTTCCGGCCTCGAAGGGCGGCCCACGCCGATGCCAATGGCTTGCACGCGTGCGCTCCGGGTACGAACGGCGACGTCGCGGCCGCCCCGGCAGCCCAGGCGCCCACCGTGAGCCAGGCCAGCGTCGATCAAGCCGTAGCGCTCATGGACGGTCGCGCCGCCCTTCCCCGCAAGAACGGCGAGCTGGTCTTTGAGGAGCCCTGGCACGGCCGCGCGTTCGGCATGGCAGTGGCGCTGCACGAGGCCGGCCTCTACGAGTGGGAGGAGTTCCGCCAGGAACTGATCCGTCAGATCGGGTCGGCGGAGTCGCGTGGGGGCAGGTTCGTCTACTACGAGGCGTGGTTCGGCGCACTGGAAGCGGTGCTGGCATCGAAGGGCGCCCTTGGGGCTGCGGATCTCGACGAGGTGACATTTCAGTTCGAATACGGCGAGCGCGACGACGTCTATTAGCCGAGGGTGATCGAGGCGCTGAGCGCTCCGAAGTTTCTGGTCGCAAGGGGGACTGAATGAAGATCACAGAAATCCGGGCCGTGGCGGTCGACATCGCACCGAAGCCGCGCACGAAACCGCGGGTGCAGAAGCAGGTTGTGCCCGACCTCGGCGGCCCTATGGCACGGTACCCCGAGCTGCGGCGTGCCGAATGGATGCCCGGGAGACGCTGGAAGCGCACGGCATGCCTCGTCACCGCGGAAGACGGGACCTTCGGACTCGGCCTCACGCTCTTCAGCGGGCCGGTCGCCAGCCTGATCAATGATCACCTGGCGGAGTTGCTGACCGGCCAGAATCCCATGGCCACGGAAAAACTCTGGGACATGATGCAACGCGCAACGTCCCCGTTCGGCACCGCGGGGCTCGCAAGCTTCGCAATCAGCGCGGTCGACAACGCGATCTGGGACCTGAAGGGCAAGCTGCTGAAGAAGCCCGTGTACGAGCTCCTGGGCGGACCGCAGAAGCAGAAGATCTTCTGCTACGCCAGCAACACCGACATCTCGTACGGCACCGAGAACAGCATCGCCTGGTTCCTGGAGCTCGGCTTCAAGGCCGTGAAGCTGTTTTTGCGCTACGGGCCGGAAGAGGGAGTCGAAGGTCTCCGCAAGAACGAGGAGGTCGTTGCGAAGACTCGCGAACAGATCGGCCCCGACGTTGAGCTGATGGTCGACGCCTGGATGGGGCTGAACGTCGAGTACGCGGTGCGGCTCGTGGAGGCGTTGAAGCCGTACCAGATCAAGTGGCTCGAAGACTATTTGTTGCCGGAAGATACCGACAGCTATTTCAAGCTGCGCCAACGGGTACCGGGACAGATCCTCGCCACTGGCGAGCACTGGTACACGGTCCACCCGTTCGCCTTCGCGGCGTCGCACGGGCTGGTCGACATCTTCCAGCCCGACGTCCAGTGGGCCGGAGGGATCAGCGCAGGCGTGCGAATAGCTCACCTCGCCGAGGCGCACGGCCTCACGATGATCGCCCACGCCGGCATGAACTACCCGTACGGGCAGCACCTGACTTTCGCCATGCCCGCGGTCACGTGGGGCGAACGCTCGGAAGGCGTCTCCCCGCCCGGCGTGCCTCTGGAAGAGATGGTCGCGCTGCCGGGTACGCCCGCGATCAAAGGCGGCTATCTGGTCCCAAGCGACGCTCCCGGATTCGGCCTGGAAATCACGAAGGCATGGCTGGAGGACGGTGCGAACCGATGATCGGCTGGAGGGTGTGTCTCACGCGTGATACACTCGTCACATGAGCGAGGTCACGGTCCGCGAACTCAGGAACCATGGTGGTGATGTGATAGACCGCGTCGCGAAGGGCGAGCGCGTGATCATCACGAGGGCGGGTAAGCCCGTCGCCGAATTGCGGCCGCTTGCCTCGGCCAGGGTATCCGCGGAGGTCCTGTTGGACCGCTGGCGCAATGTTCCCGTTATTGACCTTGAACGCCTGCGAGAGGATCTCGATAGTGTTGTGAACCCCGCGCTGTGACGACGGGTGAACGCCGCCAGCGCGGGATCCTGGATACGTCAGTCGTGGTGCGCCTGCCGCGCCTTCATGACCCATCGACACTGCCGGCCGAGGCCCTGATTACTGCCGTAACGTTGGCCGAGTTGTCCGTCGGACCGCTCGTAGCCAGAACCGAAGTCGAACGCGCAGAGCGTCAGGCCGCCCTCCAGCATGTGGAAGCCAACTTCGATCCCCTGCCGTTCGACGCCGCTGCGGCTCGGGCTTTCGGACGGGTGGCGCCGTCCCTTCGTAGAGCTGGCCGTACGACATCTGCCCGTGCCTATGACGCACTGATCGCAGCGACCGCGCTCGCGAGCGACCTTCCCGTTTACACGTGCAACCCGGATGGCTTCAAGGGGATCGACGGTCTGGAGGTCATCCCGGTTGCTCTTTCTTGATCCGTTCGGGCAGTCGCCCGCAGCGCCGCCCTACTCGTATACGGCCTTGTCGACCGTGTGCGCCTCGATGTACTTCCAGTCGAGCTCCACGCCCAGCCCCGGCTTCTCCGGCACCGCGACATGCCCGTTCTTGTCGATCGAGTCGATCTGATCACTGTAGCCGTCCGTGTAGATCGGCGCGGCGAACGTCGCCACCCTCGGGTGGAGCAGCCCCATCTCGTAGTAGTTCGAGTTCCTCGTGGCCGCCATGCAGTGTCGCCGGCTTGGGCCGGGGCCATGCGGTTCGACGTCGAGGCCAAAACCTTCGGCGGCATGCGAGATCTTCATGACCCCGGTGATGCCGCCGTCGTAGTCCTGATCGATGCGCACGAGGTCGGTGCCGTCGGCGACGATGAAATCGACGTGCGGCTCGAGACCACGAACGTGCTCCAGCTGGAGGATCGGCGTCTTGATCAGCTCGCGCAGTTTGCGGTGAGCGAAGGCTGACACCCCGCCGTCCCGGAACGGGTCCTCGTACCAGTAGTAGTTCCAGGCGTCGCACGCCCGGCCCACCTTCCACGCGTCGGCAAAGGTCTTGTAGGCGCAGAACGGGTCGAGCATGAGGTCCATCTTGCCGGCCATGCGCTTGCCGACTTCCTCGACGACCGCGACCTGCTCTTCGATCGTGGCGTCCTCCCACGGATGGATCTTGTATGCGCGGTACCCGGCCTCATAGCAGTGCTCTGCGAAGTCCGCGTAGGCTTCCGGTGTACTGAGCCCGCCCTTCTCCCGGTCGCCGCAGTAGGTCGAGGCGTAACAGGGCATCGTCTTCCGGTATTCACCGAGCAGCTGGTAGATGGGTGCCTCGAAGAACTTTCCGGCGATGTCCCAGAGCGCCATGTCGATCTGCGACATGCCCATCCGCGCATGCTGGCGGAGCGCCTGCTTCGCGTCGTTGTAGATCGTTTCGCGGGCGAGGGCGCTCTTCCCGAGGACGGTCTTGATGAACATCGGGACAGCGGAATACTCGGTCTTGCTGCCACCCATGTATTCGCCGACGATGCCTTGATCGGTGAAGACCCGCACGACCATCCTGCGCGTATGCAGAGTGCTGCCAGGCTGGTAGATCGGGATATTGATGGTCGGTTCCGCGCCGATGTTCTTGAGGTCGAACGTGAACTCCCGCACTTCCACTCGGGTGACGACAGGCGGCTTCATGGGGTATTCGCTCCTTCGGCGGCCATAATGTTCTCTGGAGGCGCGCATTTTCGCATGGCCGGCGAACAGGGAGAGTCCAGCCGCAGGGAACCCGGGAACGAGCTCGAACAGGAGCCGAAGGCCGTCGGCCCTGGCCCGACGGTGGTCCCGGTGCCCTTCGTTCACCCTAGCGAGGCCGAATTCGCCCGGATCCTCGACTTCTACGGCGTGCGGTGGGAATACGAGCCGCGATCGTTTGCGCTCCAGAAACAAGGCGATCGCGTGCTGGAGATGTTCACGCCCGACTTCTACCTGCCGGACCTGGGCCTGTACATCGAACTCACGACACTCCGGCAGAGCCTGGTCACCGAGAAGAATGGCAAGCTGCGCCGGCTGCGCGAGCTTCACCCGGAAATCAACATCAAGCTGCTCTATCGCAAAGACATTCACCGGCTGCTGGCGCGCTACGGGTTCGGCCCGCTGGTGCAGGCGGGCGCGCCGGGCCTGCAGAAGGTCCTGCTGTCAGGCGATCAGATACAGAAGCGGGTCTTCGAGCTGGGTTCGAAGATCTCGGAGGACTACCCCGGCCAGAGGCCGGTGCTCGTTGGCGTCCTGCGCGGCGTCATCTGCTTCATGGCCGATCTGATGCGGCACATCAGCCTGCCCGTTTCGGTCGACTTCATGTCGATCTCGTACTACGGACATCAATCGGCGGTGCGGATCACCAAAGACCTTGACCTCGACCTTGCGGGACGGCACGTACTGATGGTCGAAGACATAGTCGATACAGGCATGACGCTGAACTACCTGCTTCAGTACCTGTCGAGCAAGGGGCCAGCCAGCCTTGAAGTGTGCGCCCTGCTAGACAAGCGCGCACGCAGGATCGCCGATACGTCAATCAAGTACGTGGGATTCGAAGTCCCGGACGAGTTCCTGGTCGGGTACGGCCTCGACTACATGGAGGAGTACCGCAACCTGCCGTTCATCGGGATCCTTCGGCCAAAAAGTTGACCCCAAGTAACCTTGTTACTCGGTCCTTCGTCGCCGGGTTCTTCGGCCTCGACTTGCGCCTTGGCTTTCGATCCGTTGACTTGGAACTTTTCCCTTGATTGCTTGGGGCCAACTCTATAGGACCAGATTCGTGCCGGGCTGTCAAGCACTACCTCATTTCGACGGCGCCGCGCACTGCATTGATGTGGGCGATGAGCTGAACCGACGAGCCCCGCTCGATCTCCAGTTCGACACCCAGCGCCTCAAGCAGCTTCCGAGTCCCCTCGGGGTCGGGGTGGATCGCCCTGAGCCGCTCCAGGGTCAGCCCCGCCGGCGCGGTCCGGGATGGGTGGGGAGAATCGCCCCAGTCGATCAGGAAAGGCACGAGCCAGTTGGGGTGGCTCTCGCCTGCCGCGGTCAACCGCCATTTGAGGACCGTGCCATTCGGCAGCTCCCTGCTGCGTGGCAGGATCTCTCCCGGGTCATAGCCCTGCGCGCGCGCCGCATAGACGCGTGCTTCAAGGTCCGGGGCCTTCGCGGCCCAGGTGACGATCTTCGGATCCGTCAGGTCGTCGAGGCCGAACGGTAGAATGCCCTGGAAACCGGGCTGCGCCGGGTCCGGTCCGATGATCTCGAGGTACCGTTCGCCCCCGAGCGACATCAGCGCATTGTGAGTCCCGCGGCCCGGGTGTCTGCCGCCGGGTGCGGCCCTGACGCCGAGCAGTCGTTCGAGCTCGTGGACGCTCCTGGCCACGTCCCGGGTCCCATACACGACGTGATCGAGCGTCAGAGTCGGATGTCCAGCCAGCCTTCTGGCATCACCGACAGCCGCTCGCCGTCCCTTATCAATACCGTCGTCATGTCCGACTCCACGATCGCCGCACCGTCGATCACCTGGCCGGGCGTCAGCGTGTCCATCGCGTACACGGAGACCTCCCGCCAGCCGCCCAGATAGGCACGCCTGCGTCTTACTGGAGCGCGTGATCGGTGTCTTGCGACCGCCAGACCTTTTCTGACCGGGCGCTCGGAGAGAAAGCCAACGACCGCTACGCGCACGTTGACGATGACCACGTCCTGCCCGGGGGCGCTGTAGGCGTAGAGCTCGTCGTGGCGGCGATGAAAACGCTCCACGACCTCGTCGATGAGTTTGCGCGACCCGAGTTCGAGTCCTTCCAGGTCCACCTGGATCTCGAAAATCTGTTCGCCGTATCGCATGTCGAGTGAACGCCTGACTTCGATCGGGCCGTCGAAGCTGGCCAGCCGCTCCCTGCCCCGCGTCTCCAGCTCCCTCAGATGCCGTCGCAGGCGGCCAGCTGTCATCGCGCCCGCGTCGCTGACGTGCGAACGCACGAGTTCATATCGCAGGTCGGTCCCAAGCATGCCCCAGGC
>JACPRT010000068.1 GCA_016189845.1 Chloroflexota bacterium
ATGCGTGAGCCGTCGCGCTCGAGGACGTCGGCGAGTTCCTGCTTCCGCTCCACCATATAGCCGGAGCCGACGAACAGGCCGCGGGGCACGACGCATTTCAGCATCTCCTCGCCGAACATGGCCAGCACGTTGCCTGAAATATTCGCCAGCACGAGATCGAACGATCTGGCCGGCGCGAGAACGCACGGCAACGTGCCTCGGTGAATCTCCGCCCTGCCCTCGAGCCCCGCGGCCTGCAGGTTCCTCGATGTTGCGGTCACCGAGTCCTCCTCGATGTCGAGGCAGACGGCGGAATCCGCACCGAGGCGCAGTGCCGCGATCGTCAGGATCCCCGAGCCGCAGCCGACGTCCAGGACCCTGGCGCCCGGGCGAAGCCGCTCCTCCAGCAATTCGAGACACATCCGCGTGGTGGGATGATGCCCGGTGCCAAAAGCCATGCCGGCCTCCAGCGGGATCACGACGTCGTCCGCTCTGATGCCCTCGCGGTGACCGGGAGGAACGATCACGAGCCGGCGTCCGATCCTCACCGGCTCGACATGCTGTGTGAGCCATTCGGCCTCGCCGATCGTCCGCGAACTGAGGTCACCCAGCGGGTAGATACGAGAAATCAGGCGCACGCCCACCTCGATGTAGGCGCGGCGTGATTCCGTGGTCGGATCCACAGGGAGATACCCGCGGACGATCACGGGGGCGTTGGGACCTGGCGGCGTCTCACCTTCGTCGGGGTTGTAGCCGCCGGCTTGCTCGAGTGCGATCAGGCCGTCGGCGTAGCGGGCGAACAGCGTCTTCAGAGGTTCGGCGTATTCGCCCGGCGCCTCGATGGAGAGCTCGATCCAGTCCTGGCCGTGTGCCAGCTTCGGTCTCACGCTTCCCGGCCGTCGCCGTAGATAGCGTCCTTGATCTTCCCGATCAACCCGCCATCGCCGCTATGACGGCCGTCGGCCCGCGTGGCGGAACCTGGCTGCAGCGTCTCGGAGAGCTGCTCCAGCAACGCCTTCTGCTTCGCCGAGAGCTTCTCCGGGACGCTGACGAACACGCTCACAAGCAGGTCGCCGCGTCGGCTCGTGCCAACCTCTGGGACGCCCTCGCCGCGGATCCGGAACACGGTGCCGGACTGCGTGGCCTGCGGGATCTTGACCGTCCGGCTGCCCTTCAACGTCGGGACATCGACCGTTGCTCCAAGGGCTGCCTGTGCCAGGTTGATTTCCATCTCGACGACCAGGTCGTTTCCGTGGCGCTCGAACAGCTCGTGGGGCTTGACCGTGATATAGAGATAGAGGTCGCCCCGCGGAGCGCCGGCTTCGCCAGGCTCCCCTTCGCTGGTGAGCCGGATCCGGGTGCCGTCCTCGATCCCCGCGGGCACGTTGACTACGATCGTGCGCTGCCGCCGCTTGCGCCCGCGTCCGTTGCACGCCTTGCACGGGACCTGGACGGTGCGCCCTTCACCGCCACACGTCGAACATGCGCTGATCTGGGCGAACTGGCCGAAGATGTTGCGCTGGACCCGCCGGACCTGCCCGGATCCACCACAGGTAGAGCAGCGTACGGGCGAGTGCCCCGGTTCAGATCGCGAGCCGTTGCAGCGCTCGCAGGCCTCTTCCCTGTCGACCTCGACATGCTTTTCCACCCCGAACACCGCTTCTTCGAACTCGAGAGTCGTGCGGTATTCGAGGTCGCGCCCGGGCCTTGGCCCCCTGCGTGCGCTGGCGCCGCCGAAGAAGGCGTCGAAGATATCGCCGAAGCCTCCGAAGTTCTCGTATCCGGAGAAGCCCGCTCCGCCGGCGCCATTGGTGACGCCCGCGTGGCCAAACCGATCGTAGGCCGCGCGACGGTCGGCGTCATTCAGCGTGTGATACGCCTCGTTGACCTCCTTGAACCGGTCGGCGGCGCCGGCGTTCTTGTTGCGGTCGGGATGATATTCGAGCGCAAGCCGCCGATAGGCCTTCTTCACGTCCTCTGCGGACGCTTCGCGTGGAAGGCCCAGAACTTCGTAGTAGTCGCGCTTGGTCGTCATCGATCTCTCACCGTTGCTGCTGGCAACGGCGACACTTCTTCCAACCTAAATTATAGGGTGTCAGAGGCGCAAACCTGAACCTGGGTGCGCGCGGAATTAGGAGGTGTACACCTCGGCCACCATGCCGCTGAGAAGGTTCGCAGCGTGCCCGACGACCGGAAGAGCCTGGTGGTACGCGAGCCGGGTCGGCCCGATGAGGCCCACGACGCCCACAGACTGACCGGGAACGCCGTACCGGGAGACGACGACGCTGAATTCTCGGAGCGTCGCCATCGGGTTTTCGGAGCCGATGACGACCCGCACGACTCCATCGGGGGTGGCGCCGGCGGCTATCGCCGAGATCGTCTCATCGTCGTCGAGCGCCTCTGCGAGCTCGCGCGCAGATCCAGGCCGCGACAGCTCCGGCTGTTCGAACAGCGCCGAGAGGCCTTCCATGACGTAGTCGTGCGTCACGGCCGACTCCTGGTCCCGGAGCATGTCGATCATGGCCTCGATGACCGCCCGCTCGAACGACGTCAGGTCTTCGACATCTTCGGTGGCGATCTCCTTCACCGATTTCCCGGCAAACAGCCTGACAAGCCGGTTCCGGGCGTGCTCGAGCTGGCCCGCCGTCGCCGGCGCATCGAGAGGGATCAGGTGTCGCAGCACGTGGGCGCCTTGAAGAATGAGGACAAGCAGGACGGAGAGCTCGTGGATCTGAAGCAGTTCGAACTGCTTGACCCGCGTAGCGTTCGCTTTGGGCACGGTGACAAACGCCAGCGTTCCGATGAGTTCGGAAACGGTAGCAGCCGCGACGCGCGACCACTGTTCGATGTCGCGCCTGACCCCCTCGAGGGCCTGATCGAGCGCCTGCTGTCTGGACTCGTCGAGCGGCTGATTGGCCGGCAGGCTTTCGACAAAGAACCGGTAACCCTTGTCGGCCGGGATGCCGCCAGCGGACGTGTGAAGACGGAGGATGTACCCCTCGTCCTCCAGTTTCACCATGTCGTTCCGGATCGTCGCGGGGCTGACGTTGAGGCCATGGTGCCGCACAAGGCTCGCCGAGCCGACCGGAACGGCGCTCGAGATGTAGTCGGTGACGATCAGCCTGAGGATGTCACCGGTCCGCTGGGTCAGTGCCATTTACTATCGCAGTCCTGCTGATGCAGCCCCGATTAGCACTCGGCTGGCTCGACTGCCAGACCCGACTTGAAGCTAGCATGCCCGTACGGGGGTGTCAAGAAAGGTAAAATCTCCCGCATGGAGATACGCTGGCTGGGACAATCTTGCCTTGTCGTCACGTCCGGTCCCCATGACGTCTATTTCGAACCGTTTCCCGGATTGACCCACCCCGGCGCGAAGGAGGACGGTTCGACCGTCGTGACATTCAGCCACGCCGGCGTCATGCGGCAACACCGCCAGGAATGGGGCAAAAACGCCCATCTGCTCGAAGGACCGGGGGAGTACGAGATTGCTGCGCTGGCGCTGCGCGGCATCCCCACGCCGATCACCGGCAGGGACGGCTCACGAGGAATCAACACCGTCTACGTGCTCGAGGCCGAGGGCGTGAGCGTCTGCCACCTGGGGACGCTATCGGGCACCCTGTCGACGCAGGCCCTGCAGGCCATTGGAAACGTGGACGTGCTCCTGGTGCCGGCAGGTGGGCCGGGCATCCTGCCGGTTGACGCCGCGGCGGCGGTGGTCAGGGCGGTCGAGCCCGATATCGTTGTGCCGATGCACTATGTCGCAGGTTCTGCCAACGATGGCATGGGGCCGATCCCCCAGATGATCAAGGAGCTGGGGATCACGCCGCCCGAACCGCTGCCGCGTCTCAACGTGACACGCTCCAACCTGCCGGAGGAGATGAAGGTCGTGCTCCTCCGGCCCGTCCCTTGATGCGTCCCCTGACCCGTCCAGTTCTCTAGAAGAGACCCGACTGGCCCGCGGCCCGCACGATTAGAAACAGCCCGGCGCCTACGACGAACAATGCGGTGATCCAGGGCATCGCGCCGTCGATGCGCTGGGCCACGGGGAACCTCGCGACGAAGCGGGTCTCGAACTCTGTGCGGCCTCGCACCAGCAAGAAGCCGACCGCCGTCAGGGCCGCGGCCATTCCAACGCCGAAGGCTGCGACCATCACGAGACCGAATTCCACACGGTCGATCGAGATGGCCGCGAGCCACACTATCAGCGCCGATGCGGACGGGACCGCGCCGTCGGCGAGCCCTATGGCGAGGAGGGTTCGCCACGTAACGCCGGTACGGGGCGCCATCGCGACAGCCGCATAGTCGTGGGCATGTGCGTGGTCGTGCTCCCCGCCTTGCGAATGCTCGTGCGGGTGACCGTGGTCCGGGACGGCGGACTGGGCGCCGCTGATCTCGCTGACATGGCCACCGCGGCGCAGCCGTCCCAGCCTTACTGACAGCCGGGTAATCACCATCCGGAGGCCGATGGCGAGAACGATCACCCCGGCGCCCAGACCCAGATACGGGTAGACCCGGTCCGGGGCGAATACGTTGGCGGCGTAGACGGCCAGCCCGCCCAGAGCGAGGACGCCGACGGTATGGGAGACCGCAACGGTCGCCCCGAGCATTGCCGCGTGGCGTGCGCGGCCTCGGTTCCCGATCAGATAGGCCGCCATGATCGTCTTCCCGTGCCCCGGTGTCAGGGCGTGGAAGCCGCCTATTCCGGCCGCGGCGATCAGTGCGAGCCCGATCACCGGCAACGTAAGGTGTTCGCGCCTGAGCAGGCGGCCGAGCGGGTCGGACGACTGTTTCGCGGTGCTGGACGCCGCC
>JACPRT010000002.1 GCA_016189845.1 Chloroflexota bacterium
GATCTCCAGTCATGCGGTCGACCAGCGCCGCGACGTCCTCAGGGACCCCTGGCCGTCGCCGGGCGGGATCGAAATACCGCAGGCGGCAGTGCAACGGGTAGCCGACCCTCCCCGTAGGCAGGCCGCCGAGCATCAGCCTGGTCAACGACTCCGTCACTGCGGGGTTCAGGCTGTTCATGTCATCGGACATGCGCGTGTCCGGTGAGGTGTTGTCGTTGCGCACGCCCTCGACCCGTGTCCGGACTTCGCCCAGATCGTGCTTGAGCACCCTCACCGGGTAGTCGACGTCCTTGCTGTGGGCGGAACCTGCATTGAGGAACCGGACCCACTCGTCGCCGGCGACCAGCTTGCGGTCCTCGGGCCGCATCGACCAGAAATAGACCTCCATCGCTCCCTCGTCGAAGGGTGTCGGCTGGAAGTTGTACCAACCGTTGTCCCCGTATGATCGGGGCCACTGCGTCTTCCCGTCGATCTCCCGTGCGTTCGAGTTGACCTTCTCGATCACGCCGCGCCAGACATCGACGTATTGCTGGTCACCGGTCATGAGCAGGGCGTTCCCGAAGCCGTAGTGGCAGCGTGTGTAGAACGAAGACCGATGCGCGATCTCGCCGGTCTGCGGCACGATCACGGAGAAGCCCCAGCCGTACACGCCGCCGTACCATTTGCCGCCGGC
Organism: Chloroflexota bacterium; assembly: GCA_016189845.1. Taxonomy (GTDB): domain Bacteria; phylum Chloroflexota; class Dehalococcoidia; order Lucifugimonadales; family Lucifugimonadaceae; genus VGZT01. Next base: position 674 of record JACPRT010000002.1, read on the forward strand.
TTCGCCGCCGATCGACCCGTCGAGCCCGATGTTCGTCGGTATCAGTCCGCCGTTGGCCTTCGTCCGCTCGGCCCAAGCGCCCACGTATTCCAGGCACCAATCGCGGTATTTCTTCTCGCCGGTGAGCGCGTAGGCGTTGAGTGCGAGAGTCGTGGCGCCGAGGTTCAACGGGTTGTCGCCCACGACGTCGTTGTAGTCCTTGAAGTGGGCGATCATCTCCTCGTAAGTCCGCTCACCGTGTCCAGGCGTGAAGCGACCGCCCATTTCGATCGGGTCGCCCGCCCAGTCCAGGCCCGTCGCCTTCCGCATCAGCGGTCCCCGGCTACCGTTGAACATGCTGCGGATGATGCGGTGCGAGGGGTCGTAGTTCGGAGCCTGCGGCTCTTCGCCCATATAGAAGCCGGCGTACTTGCGGGTGCGGTGCTCGAACCGGGGGTCGCCCGGGTCCGCCAGGCCGAGTAGAGCGTACGGGGAGAGCCATTCCCCGTGATGGAACCAGTCGAACATGACGGGGAACTCTTTGTAGTACATGCCGTCGCGGGCCAGGGGCACCTCGACCGTCTTCGCCTCCGTGTACTGGCGGAGGTGGCCTTCCCAGGCGTGCTTGAAGAGGTCTAGCACTTCTTGTGGCGCGCCCAGCGCGTAGAGCATGGTCCAGTTGAGCATGTTCTCGCCGGCGTCGTCGGGGCCATCGTTGCCGCCCCAGCGCGGCACGCAGAGCAGGTATCCCCGCTCGTCGAAGTACTTCTCGTGGAATACCCGGATCGCGTCGGCCTGCGCCCGGATCAACTCCCGCTCGAGAAGCGCCCATTCGGGCGGCGCCGTGGGAGTGGCGACGAGGATCGTGGGCTCGCTGGCGGAGGACAACTCAGACATTGGCGTGCTCCCGTTTCGTCGAGGTCCTTGTCACTATGCGGGCCACTATGAGGGCGGCTGATCGGCCTCGTGCGCTTCGTAGGGGTTCGCAGGGTCGTAGCGGTACCGCCTGACGCCCTTGACCCCCGCCCAGATCACGAATACCACCACGAGCGAGACGACTCCGCCAATTATCATGGTCGGCCCCGCGCCTATTGCGCCCGACATGAAGGCGACCTCTGCCTGTCCGAGGCTGTTGGCGGTCATCGCGCCGACCGAATGCGCGCCGCTCACACGACCCAGCAGCTTGTCGGGGCTCGTCAGCTGGGCGATGGTCTGCCGCATGACCATGCTTACGGCGTCCGTCATGCCGAGCCCGAACACGATGATCAGGCCGAGGTAGAAGAGCTTGTTCAACCCGAAGGCGAAAAGCAGCGCCGCGTAGGCCGCGGAGAAGAAAAGCACGAGCAGCCCTTTGCGGGCGAAGCGGTTCGCGCCGAAGACGACGAACGTTCCAAACAGGCCGCCGAGCGCGTTCGCCGAGGTGAGCGGGCCTACGGCAGCCGCTCCCATCCCGTACAGCTGGTCGGCAAAGATCGGGAACAGCATCCGGTAGAAGCTCACGATCGTGACGCCGATGTCCAGGAGGTAGAGGCCGGGCAGGACCCGATGGTGACGGATGAACAGGAAACCTTCCTTGATGGAGGTCCACGTCCGCCGCCTCGACGACGCGTCCGGGAGGCCCGAGGTGACTATGAGGAACGGGGTAATGCAGCCGATGCCGGCCAGGCCCGAGGCCACCGCAAAGGAGGTCGTCACTCCGAACTTCTCGTACAGGAGCGCGAAGAGCAGGGGAGCGACGATGCCTGCGATCTGGAAGGTCGCCGTGTTGGTGGCCACGGCGGTCCCGATCATCGGCCGGGGGACGACGCGTGGCACCATCGCTGGCCGCGCCGAGTTTCCGAGCATGCTCACGACGCCGGATATCCCGGTCACGGCGAATATGTGCCACGGGAGGAGCGTGCCAGTGCCAGCCAGCACCGTCAGAGCCAGCAGCAGCCCAAACGCGACGATCTGGGTCATCGCGATGAGCTTCTTGCGGTCGAAGTTGTCCGCCAGCGCGCCGCCGTACACGACCACCGGCATCTGGACGAACTGGATCAGGCCGAGGATGCCGAGCTGCGCTGCGGATCCGGTCTCGTCGTAGAGCCACTGCGAACTGACGAGCGTACGGAACAGCATCGTGACCGTGCCGGTCACGCCACCTAGCCAGAGCCACGTGAAATCGCCGTAGGCGAACGCCGCCCACGGCTTCCTGGCGGCAGCTACGATGGCGGCGTCGGCGGTCGCAGCGCCGACGGGTTGGACCGTCGTGTCTGAGGACGTCGATTTCGGGCCGGGCAGGGCGTCCTGTGCGCTCACGCTCTCGGCCCGGCGGTTTCGCTCGGATTCACGAAGGCGAATGTTACACTGCCGCCCGCATCTCCAGCGTCTTCGCCACGGTGGGCGGAAGCTGGGAGCAGGGGAGGTCATGAATTGGGAAGAATCAACCGGTGCATCGAGCTGCTCGAGAAGGGGCAGCCGATCTTCTACACGGGCACGCCCGAGCTCAGCCACAAAGCCGGCATCAAGATGTCGAAGACCTGGGCCGACTACATCTCGATCGACTTCGAGCATCATCCCTTCGACGTCGTCGGTCTCACCCGGTTCATGGAAGGACTCAGGGACGGCGGTCCAACGCGCAGCGGGCATGTCACCCCGACCGTGATCGTCACGCTTCCTTCCAACGCCAAGACGCCGGAGGAGGTCCGCTATAACTCCTGGCAGATCAGGCATGTGCTGACCGCCGGGGTTCACGGGATCCTCAATACCCACTGCCGGACGCCAGAGGCGGTGAAGGCCTTCGTCGAGGAGTGCCGCTGGCCGTTTGCAAAGATCGGCGCGGGCGGTCGGGGCGGCCTCGGAAAGGGGCAGCGTGGATCGGGCGGGCAGGCCGCGCCGGCGCGGATCTGGGGCGTGTCCACGAACGAGTACATGGACCTTGCCGATCCCTGGCCGCTGAACCCCAAAGGCGAATTGATGCTTGGGCTCAAGCTCGAAGACGCCGAGTGTCTCGCCAACTGCGAGAAGTGCGCGGCCGTGCCAGGGATCTCGTTTGCAGAGTGGGGACCAGGCGACATGGGGATGTCGCTCGGACTGCCTGACGCGCACGATCCCCCGTACCCGAAGAAGATGGACGACGCGCGCAAGCGTGTGCAGGCGGCATGCGACGCCGCGGGCATCGCCTTCCTGTGTTCCTGGAACGACAAGAAGATGACTCCCGAGCAGCGGTCGCGACATCTCTTGAAGATGGGAGTCAAGGTCATCTCCGGCGCCGATGGCGAGCGGATGGCCATCGAAGGCCGGAAGGTCAGCAAGCGCAAGATGCCCGTATGAAGGTCCTCGTAACAGGCGGCTCCGGCATCGTCGGGCACTACGTCATCGACGAGCTGATCCGGACCGGTTACGAGGTCGTCAACGCCGACAAGGTCCGCTGGGGCAATCTAGGCCACAGCGGGACCGGGGGCGCCGCGCAGTCGACGGCGCTCGAGATGCGCGGGAGCTGGCCGAAGCTGCCGACCTTCTTCGAGGTCGACGTCACCAATTACGGCCAGGTCGTTTCGGCCATGGATGGCTGCGAGGCCGTCGTCCACCTCGCAGCATGCCCCAGCGCGTCCTACTACACTGAGGAGTTCGTGTTTTTCACGAACACGACGTCGATGTGGAACGTGATGCGGGCTGCCGAGCAGCTAAAGGTGCAGAAGGTCATCCTGGGGTCGTCGTACAACGCCGTCGGGGCGATGGGGACGGCGGCCCGGTGGGCGCCACGCGAGGTCAAGCCGCCAGAATACTTTCCGCTCGACGACCAGGTCGGCACGAGATCCGAAGACCCTTATAGCGTCGCCAAGTGGCTTGGCGAGCAGACAGCCGACGCCTTCGCCCGGCGCAACCCGGATGTCCAGTATTCGAGCATGCGGTTCAACGGGATGTGGGACGACAACCGGTTTCGTGAGCTGCATCGCAAACCGATCACGGATCCGTGGGTAAGGTGCCAGGGTTTCTGGACCTACCTTCACATCAAAGACGCGGCCACGGCGTGCCGCATGGCCATCGAGTCGGCGGGGTGGTCGGGCCACGAGAAGTTCTTCCTGAACGCCGACGATACGATGATCACCGTCCCGACCATGGATGCGATACGGCTCGTTTATCCAAAAGTGCCTCTGCGCAGGGAGTTCGAGAGGTTCGAGGCCCCGATTTCGACCGAGCGGGCGCGGCTGCGGCTCGGGTGGCGCCCAAAATACTCCTGGCGCGATCCCCAGTTCGCATAAGACGCGATGTCAAATCGCCTCGAACTCGTTCACGGCGCGAATGCGATCGCGACCGCCCCGACCACGATCAGCGTCGCCCCTGCGATCCGCCCGCGTTTGAACGGCTCGTCAAGCAGAACCGCGCCCATCAGGACCCCGATCACGATGCCGATCTCGCGGAACGGCGCCACGTAGCTTACGCGACTGACCTGCAGGGCCGTAAGTACGAGCGCGTAGGAGGCGAACTGAAGCAACCCCGTCAGGACGATGGTGCGGAGGTTCAGCCTCCATTCCGCAATGAAGTCGGCGGGCGGGAAGGCGCGCCTGAGGAAGAGCGGCATTCCAACTGAGGCAGCGCTCGTAAGGAAATACATATACAGGAGCGGCGACACGTGGGCGACACCTCGCTTGTCCACGATCGAATACGCGGTGATGATCACGCCCGTCGCCAGCGCGTATCTGATGCCCGACTTCCGCAGGAGCGCTGAGATGCCGGGCAGGCCACCGGAAAGTGCGTTGCCGTACGAGACCGCGAATATGCCGGTCACGATGAGCGCGACGCCGACTGCCGCGGGGGGCGACATCTCCTCGCCGAGAAGGAACACCGCGAGGACCGGGATCAGCAACAGCCCGGTGCCACGCGCGAGCGGGTAGGCGAGCGAGAGGTCGGTGTCTCGATACGCCCGGCTGAGCGTAGTGAAGTAGGCCAGGTGCAGCGACCATGTCCCGGCGATGAACGCCCACCCAATCGGATCAGGCGGGGACGTGACCAGCAGGTAGACGGCGACCGGAAGCAGTATGACGTTGGCGGAAAGTGCGGCCGACCAGGTGAAGATTTCCGGGTTTCGGGCGCGCTTGGTGAGGAAGTTCCAGCCGCTGTGGGCGAAAGCCGACAACACCACGAGCAGGATGGCTGCGCCGGTCATTAGGCCGGGAATATATCAGACGGAGGTGGCGGGCTATGCCCCGATCAGGTGCCAACTGCGCGGGCGGCGGCCTGCAGGACCCAGCCCACGCGTAGCTCGACCTCGCCATCCGCCCAGGGCTTGCTGATGTAATCCCGGGCGCCGAGAGTACGGGCCATGGAGAGGTCCTCGGCCCGGCCCTTGGCGGTAACCATGATCACGGGAATATTCCGGAGGCGCGCCTCTGCCTTGATACGCCGGAGCGCTTCGAAACCGTCGACGCGGGGCATGGCAACGTCAAGCAGGATCAGGCCAGGCCGATGCTTGAGTGCCAGGGGTACGACATTCTCGCCGTCCGACGCCTCACACACGTCGTATCCGGCGTCTTCAAGGATGGTCGTCAACGCCAGGCGAACGTCTTCGCTGTCGTCGACCACCAGGATGCGTTCCATCCGGGCCTCCTGAGAAC
>JACPRT010000069.1 GCA_016189845.1 Chloroflexota bacterium
CGGCGGTCGTGGACCAGCTTCTCGATATCGATGTCGGCTACGGCCAGGTCCTCGCCATCGATGAAACGGCCGGACTCGTGAAGCACGCCCCCGTTTTCGGCGATGATCGTGTGGCCGCTGAACACGACGTCGATCGTCGATTCGCCCGAGCCCGAGGAAACGTAGCAGTAAGCTGCCAGGCAGCGGCCGGATTCGGACACGACCATCGTGCGGCGCCAGTCGGTCTTGGCGATGATCTCGTTGCTGGCAGAGAGGTTCAGGAGCAGCGTCGCGCCCGCGATTGCCTGATGCTCGTGAGGCGCCAGGGGCATCCACAGGTCCTCGCAGATCTCCACCCCGACGACCGCCCCCGGCACGTCCTTCAGCGAGAACAGCAAGTCCGGGCCGAATGGCACAGCCTCGCCATTCAGCTCCATCGAGTCGACGCCTGGCTTGAGGCCAGACGAGAACCAGCGCGTCTCGTAGAACTCGCGGTACGACGGCAGGTAGCTCTTGGGCACGACGCCGAGGATCCGCCCGGCGTTGAGAGCGACGGCGCAGTTGAACGCACGGTCGCCGACCTCAAGCGGTATCCCGAGCACCAGAAGCATCCGCATCGAGGAGGTCGCTTCGGCGATACGTTGAAGTCCCGCCCTTGCCGCGGACAGCAACGGCCTTTGCAGGACGAGGTCGCCGATGGTGTAGCCCGTCACCGCCATCTCGGGAAGGACGAGCACCTGGACACCCTCGCCGGCGGCTTTGCCTGCCAGGGAAATGATCGCCGCGACGTTGGCGCCCACATCGGCGACGCGGAGGTCCGGTGCGCCAGCGCCGACACGCACCAGCCCGAGGTCCCGCGAGAGCTTCACCGGCTGCATGTGGATGGCGGTCAGGCCTGTTTCCCCAGCGTCACCAGGTTGCGAGCATATCGCTGCACCGCAGGGAGGTCGGACGCGCCCATCAGCCACTCGTCGACATTGCGGGCGCACTGACGGCCGCTGGCGATCGCCCAGACCACCAGTGACTGGCCGCGCTGCATGTCTCCGCACGCAAAAACGCCGGACGCGGTGGTCATGGCGCGGGCGTCGGTCTTCACGTTTCCGAGGGGATCGAGCTCGACCCCGAGGTCCTTGAGCATTCCCTCATGCTCAGGGTGCAGGAAGCCGAGCGCCAGCAGCACGAGATCGGCAGGGACCGTGAACTCGGTACCGGGTAGCTCGACCATCTGAGGACGGCCGCCATTCTCGGACTGCTTCCATTCGATCCTGACCGCGTTCAGGTACTTGACCTTCCCGCCCTCGCCAGTGAACGACTTGGTGAGGATGTTGTAGTCGCGCTCACCGCCCTCTTCGTGGGCCGACGAAGTCCGCATGATGACGGGCCATTGCGGCCACGGGTTGCGGGCGCCACGCTGGTCCGGCGGGCGCGGAAGGATCTCGTACTGGGCGATGTGTGCGGCCTTCTGTCGATGGGAGGTCCCGAGGCAGTCGGCGCCGGTGTCGCCGCCGCCCAGGATCACGACGTTCTTGTTCTCGGCCGTGATGATCTGCTCCGCGGGGAACTCCTGGCCTTCGCCACGGCGGTTCTGCTGGGTCAGGAAGTCCATGGCGAAATGGATCCCGCTCAGATCACGCCCCGGCGCCGGCAGGTCACGCGGTATGGTCGAACCGCCGGCGAGCACGACGGCATCGAACTCCGCCTTCAGGCGCTGCGTGGGGACGTTTCGGCCGACGTACGCGTTCGTCTTGAACACGACGCCTTCGGCCCGCATCTGATCGACCCGGCGTTTGACGATCCGCTTTTCGAGCTTGAAGTCGGGGATGCCAAGCGAGAGCAGGCCGCCGATATATTCGGAACGCTCGAAGACGGTTACCTCCTGTCCGGCTCTACGGAGCTGTTGCGCGGCGGCCAGGCCCGCGGGCCCTGAGCCGACGACCGCCACCTTCTTGCCGGTGAGGCGGGACGGCGGCCTGGGTAGAATCCACCCCTCGGTCCAGGCGCGCTCGGCGATCGCCTTCTCGATCATCTCGATCGTCACCGGATCCTGGTTGATCGCCAGCGTGCAGGCCGGCTCGCATGGGGCGGGGCAGATCCGGCCGGTGAATTCCGGAAAGTTATTGGTCGCGTGGAGCTGGTCGATCGCGGCCCGCCAGTTGCCGCGGTAGACGAGATCGTTCCAGTCGGGGATCAGGTTGCCGAGGGGGCATCCCTGGTTGCAGAACGGGACGCCGCAGTCCATGCATCGTGAAGCCTGCGCCCGTGCGTCCTTCTCGGGCCAGGCCTGGTAGACCTCGTTCCAGTCTCTGATTCTCTCCGGGACGGGCCGGCGTTTGGGACCCTGGCGAGGAAATTCGAAGAAGCCGGTCGGCTTACCCATGCCGGATGAGCTCCGGTTCGTGGGTCGTCGCCCTGCGGGTCAGCACGCCGAGCATTCGCTTGTAGTCCCGCGGCATGATCTTCACGAACCTTGCCCGGGTCTCGTCCCAATCGTCCAGCAGTTGTTCTGCGACCGAACTGGCTGTGTACCGAACATGCTTCGTGAGCAGGTGCCTGATCAGGTCCTCGTCCTCGGAGTCCGCGGCGATCGGTTCCAGGTCCACCATCTCCTTGTTGCAGCGGACGGAGAAGTCGCCGTCGAGGTCGAGCACGTAGGCGATGCCGCCGCTCATGCCGGCAGCGAAGTTGCGCCCGGTGGGGCCAATGACAACCACGCGGCCGCCGGTCATGTATTCGCAGCCGTGGTCCCCGATCCCTTCGACGACGGCATGTGCGCCGCTGTTCCGCACCGCGAAGCGTTCCCCCGCCATGCCGCGGATGAACGCCTCGCCTCCGGTTGCGCCGTAGAGGTTCACGTTTCCGGTGATGATGTTCTCTTCGGGCGCGAACGTGGCGTCCCTGGGCGGCGTGAGGATGAGCCGGCCGCCCGACAGCCCCTTTCCGAAGTAGTCGTTGGCGTCGCCCTCGACCCTGAACGTGATGCCGGATGCCAGGAACGCACCAAAACTCTGACCGGCCGAGCCTGCGAACGTGAAATTGATGGTGCCGTCGGGCAGTCCGGATCCCCGGTGCTTTACCAGCCGGCCGCTGAGCATGGCGCCCACCGTCCGGTTGCGGTTTCTGATCTCGAAAGTGCCGCTCACCCTGTCGCCGCGCTCGATTGCGGGCCGCGCGTTCTGGATCAGGAGGTGGTCGAGCGCCTGCTCGAGCCCGTGGTCCTGGTCCACGGACCGGTAGCGACGGCCGTTGGCAAGGACGGGCAGCTGCGCGAGCAGCGGCGCCAGGTCGAGGCCGCGCGCCTTCCAGTGTTCGATCGCACGGCGGGGCTCGAGCTTGTCGGTCCGGCCGACCATCTCGTCGACGGTGCGGAAGCCAAGCTTCGCCATGTACTTGCGCAGGTCCTCCGCGAGCATCATGAAGTAGTTGATGACGTGTTCGGGCTTGCCTGCGAACCGCTTGCGCAACTCCGGGTCCTGGGTCGCGATGCCAACCGAGCACGTATTCAGATGGCACTTGCGCAGCATGATGCATCCGAGCGCGACCAGAGAGCCGGTGGCAAGGCCCCATTCCTCGGCGCCCAGTAACGTGGCGATGGCGACATCCCGGGCCGTCTTCAGCTGGCCGTCCGTCTGCACGACGATACGATCGCGGAGGCCATTGGCGCACAGCACTTGCTGGGTCTCCGCGACGCCAAGCTCCCACGGCAGCCCGGCGTGCTTGATCGACGATAGCGGCGACGCGCCGGTGCCACCGCTGTCGCCGCTGATCAGGACGACGTCGCCCTTGCCCTTCGCCACGCCCGCCGCGATCGTGCCCACGCCAACCTCGGCGACCAGCTTCACGTGGATGCGCGCTTCGGGGTTGGCGCTTTTCAGGTCGTGGATCAGCTGCGCCAGGTCCTCGATCGAGTAGATATCGTGGTGTGGCGGCGGCGAGATGAGCTCGACACCGGGGGTCGTGTGCCTGACCTCGCCGATGTACTCGGTGATCTTGTACCCGGGAATCTGGCCGCCTTCGCCCGGCTTCGAGCCCTGCGCCATCTTGATCTGCAGGTCCCTGGCGTTCACCAGGTAGTCGATCGTGACGCCGAACCGGCCCGATGCCACCTGCTTGATCGCGCTGCTCCGGGAATCCCCGTTGGGGTCGGGCTTGAAGCGGGTGTGGTCCTCGCCTCCCTCGCCGGTGTTGCTCCGCGCGCCGATCCGGTTCATGGCGATCGCCAGGGTCTCGTGCGTCTCGCGACTGATCGACCCCAGCGAGATCGCCCCGGACGCGAACCGTTTGGCGATCTCGGTGGCCGACTCGACCTCGTCCAGGCGTACCTCGTCCTTCTGATCGGACTTGAAGTCGAGCAGGCCGCGGATCGTGCAGAGCCGCTTCGACTCGTCGTTGGCGACCTTGCTGAACTCCTCGAACGTCTTCGGGTCGTTCCGCCGCACAGCGTCCTGGAGCAACGCGATGGAGTCGGGGTTGTACATGTGCTTCTCGCCGTTGGCGCGCCACAGGTACAGCCCGCCGACGTCGAGTGCCAGGCCCGTCGGGACCTGCATCGGCGGATAGGCCCGCCGGTGGTTCGTGAGCACGTCTTCGGCTATTTCGTCCAGACCTATGCCCTGGATACGGGTGTTGGTCCAGGTGAAGAATTCGTCCACCAGCGACTGGGAGAGCCCGAGCGCCTCGAAGATCTGCGCGCCGGTGTAGCTCTGAAGGGTGGAGATGCCCATCTTCGACATCACCTTCACGACGCCCTTCTGCACCGACTTGATGTAGTTCTTTTCGGCCTTCGCGGGGTCCAGGGCGAATCCGTTGCCGTCGGCGGTCCGGGCCAGACCCGTCAGCGTCTCGAGGGCGAGATAGGGGTTGACGGCGCCGGCGCCATATCCGAAGAGCAGGGCGAAATGATGGACTTCGCGGGGGTCGCCCGATTCGACGACCAGCCCGACGTGCAG
>JACPRT010000010.1 GCA_016189845.1 Chloroflexota bacterium
ACCCCCAGGTGAGCCTGGGTATCGCGGCCAGCAACGCGGACATGATCTCGCACTGGATCGAGGAGATAATCGCCGAGCTTTCGGACCTGCAGGCGATGATCGCCCACGAGTCCCGGTCCGAAAAGGAAGGTCCGCTCATGCAGTCGTTGGTCAATGCATGGGAGGCCCGCAAGCGCTACGAGGCCGGGGTGTCCATGGGCGAGTTCGAGCGCCCGGTCCTCCCGTCCGCAGGCGAGGGCATGATGCAGATGTTTCTCGGCGAACGCATCATGCGGGTGTTCCGCGAGGGCGGCCAGCGCAGCGACGATCCCACGCGCTACCGCGGACGCTAGCGCCCGTGGTAGTTAAAAACGTCACCGTGTCCCGCCCCAGGCGGCTTCGCGGCACCGTCACGCCGCCCGGCGACAAGTCCATCTCACACCGGTCCTCGATGTTCAACGCCGTGGCCAACGGCGTGGCGCGTGTCACCAACTACTCGACCGGGCAGGACTGCGCCTCGACTCTACGAATCCTGCGCGGTCTGGGCGTGCGGATCGACGTCGCGCCCGGCAAGGGTGGCGGCGGCGACACGCTGACCGTCTACGGGGTAGGCATGCATGGCTTCCGAGAACCCGACGACATCCTTGACGCGGGCAACAGCGGCACGACAACCCGCTTGATGTCAGGCTTGCTGGCCGGACGGCCATTCCAGGTAGTCGTGACGGGCGACGCCTCGATTCGAAGCCGCCCCATGGGCCGCGTCATCGAGCCGTTGCGAAAGATGGGTGCGAATATCTCGGCCCGCATGAACGGGACGCTCGCCCCGATCGTCTTTCACGGCGGCGTGCTGCGAGGCATCGAATACGACATGCCGGTGGCGAGCGCCCAGGTGAAGTCGTGCCTGATGCTGGCAGGCCTGCGGGCCAGCGGGCGAACGCTCCTGCGCCAGCCCGCGCTCTCACGTGACCATACGGAGCGCATGCTCACCGCGATGGGTGCGCGGGTCGTCACCGACGGCCTCACGGTTGCGGTGGAACCCGCCGAGCTAACCGCCACGGACATCGAAGTCCCGGGCGACGTCAGCTCTGCTGCGTTCTGGCTCGTGGCCGCCGCGGTTCACCCGGATGCGGAGATCACGCTCAGCAACATAGGCCTCAATCCGTCTCGCACGGGTGTGCTCCAGGTGCTGCGGGACATGGGCACCGACATCCAGGTCCGTAAGGAACGCATGGTCGCGGGCGAACCTGTGGGCGACCTCGTGGCCCGCTCGAGCAGGCTGCGCGGGGTCGAGATCGCGGGCGACATCGTGCCGATCCTCATCGACGAAATCCCTGTGCTGAGCGTCGCCGCGGCCATGGCCGACGGCGACACCGTGATTCGCGACGCAGCCGAGCTGCGGGTCAAGGAGACCGACCGGATCAGCGCGACCGCGACATGGCTTGCCGCAGCGGGAGTGAAGGTCGAAGAGGCCAGGGATGGCATGACGATCCACGGGGCGGGCAGGCTGGGCGGCGTCGCGGGCCAGAGCTACGACGACCATCGGATCGCGATGTCCCTGGCGATCGCCGGCCTGGTCAGCGACGGGCCGGTCCGCATCGAGGGCGCAGGCGCGGCCGACATCTCCTACCCCACGTTCTGGCGAGACCTCGAACTCATAGGCGGCTCACTCGGGTAACCGAAGCGAAGGGTATGGCCGGCACGGAAGGCATACCGCTCCTCGTAGTCGTATCTGGCCCGTCGGGCGTGGGCAAGGACACGCTCCTCGAACGGCTGGCGCAGCTCAACCACGACATGAAATTCCACTTCGTGGTGACGGCGACTACCCGCAGGCCGCGCGAGGGCGAGCACGACGGGGTAAATCACCATTTCCTGGACAGGAATGAATTCGAGCGGATGATCGCCGCCGGCGAGCTCCTGGAATACGCGAACGTATACGGGAACTACTACGGCGTGCCCAGGTCGCAGGTACGGACGGCCCTCGCCGAGGGCAAACACGTGCTGCTGCGCGTCGACGTGCAGGGGGCAGAGCGGCTGCGGTCGGTCACGCCCGACGCCGTGTTCGTGTTCGTGCTCCCTCCTTCGCTGGAGACCCTCGAAGCACGCCTTCGTGCGCGTGGCAAGGACTCCCCCGAGTCGATCCGGACGCGCCTGGCTTCAGCCCGCGCCGAGATCGCGCAGTCGGCCAGGTTCGACTACCGCATCGTGAACGGCGACGGCGCGCTGGACGGCGCGGTCAAGGAGCTCATCGACATCATCCAGCGCGAGGCCAGGCGGCGTCCCAGGCGGGCAATGAAGGTGTAGCCGGGTCACGCCAAGGCTCGACGGAATATCGAGCCGGGTCCCGAGCCGCTGAAGCGTTGCCAGTCGATTTGCGGGTTCCAGAATCTGTTCAGTAAATCCCCGTCGCGACAGTCATGCCGCCGGTTCGAGGTTGACCTTTTGGCCCAGGCGTTCGAGCTGCCGCACAAGGCGGCGGATGTGAGCGTCGGTGTCCCGAGTCTGGAAGTAATCTCCGCCGAGGTCCTGATAGGGAACTTCCTTGGAGAGGATGTGGAACGAGGCGACGAGCATGCTGTGGCCGACAGCGACGACGGCCTTGTTGTGCCCGTGCCGGCTCTTGATGCGTTGGTAGAGGGCGCGAAGGTAAGTGTTCTTGGTGCGAGCAGCCGCATTCGCCGCCTGCACCAGCGCGGTGCGGAGTGACTTTGACCCCTTGCGCGTTTTTCCGGTGCGGTGCTTGCCGGCCGAGTCGTTGTTGCCAGGGCACATGCCCGCCCACGAGGCGAGATGGGCATCAGAGGGGAAGCGACTCATGTCGACGCCGATCTCAGCGATGATCGCCTCGGCGGTACGCCGCTCAACTCCAGGGATCGTGTCCAGCAACATCACCTGGCGAGAAAAAGGGGCGATCACCCTCTCGATCTCCACGCTCAAGCGCTCGATCGCCTCCTCCAGGTAATCCACGTGCGCCAGGATCTCGCCCACCATGACTGCATGATGCGCCCGGAAGTAACCTCGCAGGGCTTCCTTGAGCGCGGGGATCTTGGACCTCAGCCGACCTTTGGCGAGATCGGCCAGGGCCTCAGGGTCGGTGGAGCCGGCCAGGAGGGCTTCGAGCATCGCCCGCCCCGACACACCCAGGACCTTCGAGGCGACTGAGGAAAGCTTGATCCCCGCATCCTGAAGCACTTTCTCCAGGCGCTGGACGGCGCGGGTCCGCTCGTTGATAAGCGCCTTGCGGTACCGGGTCAGATCGCGCAGGTCGCGGATCGGGGGCGGCGGAACAAAACTGGGACGCACGAGCCCGTGTTCGACCAGCTGACAGATCCACTCTGCGTCTTTGACGTCCGTCTTGCGACCCGGGACGATCTTTATGTGCTGGGCATTGATGAGCCAGCAGGTGAAGTCCTCTTCCAGCAGATAGAAGGGGGCCTTCCAGTAGACGCCCGTGGACTCCATCCCCACGACCGTCACTTGGTAAGCGGCGAGCCAATCCCGGAGCGCCAGGAGCTCTGCAGTGGTCGTTGCGAACGTGCGAATCTCCTGCCGTCGCTCACCATTGTCGTCAGGGAATCGCACGCACGCGGTCACCGAATCGCGATGCACGTCCAGTCCGACGCAACGTTCAATGAATTTGTCCATCGCCTCCTCCTCTGCGGCATGTGGAAAGACGCGTTCGCGTCGCCGGAGCAGGAGCCCTCTCTCGCAAAGAATCTGTTCAACGTGTTCGGAACAACAGTCAAGGGTGCCCGAGGGCTCCCGCGTCCTACTGGTAAGCGGTCTCATCGGCACCAAGATTTCTCGACGTCACGCTCCGGGACGACCCGCACATCATCGATCAGCGGAACCACTAACGAAAGCGGAGGGGATTTACATTTGCAGGGGTGGCCCAAAGGGCCATGCACACTGGTATCACTTTTCCCGCTATTCAGATACGCGACCCGATACCAGATTTCTGGACCAGCGAGCAGGACATCCCTCCCTGCCGAACCCCACTAT
>JACPRT010000075.1 GCA_016189845.1 Chloroflexota bacterium
CTCTTGGGCGAGAAGCTTCCCTACGTCTCTCGCGGCGGGCTCAAGCTGAAGGCGGCCCTCGACCGATTTGCGTTTCCCGTGCGCGGAATGACCTGCGCCGACGTCGGCGCCAGCACCGGCGGGTTCACCGACTGCCTGCTCCAGGCCGGCGCCAGGCGGGTGTACGCAGTCGACGTCGGCTACGGACAGATCGACGCTTCGCTACGCGCCGATCCGCGTGTGGTCGTGATGGAGCGGATTAACGCCCGCGTCCCCTTCGAGCTCCCGGAACGGGTCGATCTTGTGGTCGCCGACGTCTCGTTCATCTCGCTGCGGCTCGTGCTTCCCCAGGTTCTTCGGCATCTCGGACCGGCCGGCGCGGCTATCGTACTGTTCAAACCCCAGTTCGAGGCCGAACGCGGCGAGGTTGGCAAGGGAGGGGTGATCCGCGACCCCGCGCAGCACGCGCTCGTCCTTGGCAGGTTCATCTCCTGGCTGGCAGACAGCGGGATCCGCCTGCGAGGCATGACCGCCTCCCCGGTGCTCGGCGACAAAGGGAACCGGGAGTTCCTCTTCCTCCTGGAACCCCCGGCTAGCGCCATCGAAATGGCGGAAACTCCCGGGGGTCTAAACGCCAACGCCCCGGTATAATGTTTCAGTGAGCCGACCAAAGGCTGGGCGCGTGCCTCTGGAACCCCCGCAGCAGGCTGTTATCCCCGATACCGAACGTCCTCGAGAGGCGTGCGGCATCTTCGGCATCTACGCACCCGGCGAAGACGTTTCCCGCATCACATTCTTCGGCCTGTTCGCGCTGCAACATCGCGGCCAGGAAAGCGCAGGCATCGCCTCAACCGCGCCGGGCCGGCCGATCTCCCTTCACACCGCGATGGGCCTGGTCAACCAGGCATTCAGGGAAACCGATCTCGAAGACCTGAAGGGCGACATCGCGATCGGGCACACCCGGTACTCCACCATGGGCGCGCCCAAACGGGCCAACGCCCAGCCGATCGCAGCGAGCGGCCCGAACGTCGAACTGGCCCTTGGCCACAACGGCAATGTGATCAACGCCAGCGAGCTCCGCAACGAGCTCTCGGGCTGGGGCCTGACGTTCGAAGGTAGCTCCGACAGCGAGGTGATCGCGCAACTATATGCGAACGCGCCGGCCAAGAACTGGGCCGATCGTTCGGCCTACTGCATGCGCAGGCTGCGCGGCGCCTACTCGCTGGTCTTACTCACGAACACCGAACTGGTCGGCGTTCGTGATCCACTCGGAATCCGCCCGCTCTGTCTGGGCAAACTCCCCTCGGGTTATGTCCTCGCCTCCGAGAGCTGCGCCCTGGACCACATCGGCGCCGAGTTCGTTCGAGAGATCGAACCCGGCGAGACCGTGGCGATCGACGCCGGCGGCGTGCATTCGTACATGTGGCCGGGCGCCAGAAGCCAGCACGCGATGTGCATCTTCGAGCACATCTATTTCTCCCGCCCGGACAGCATCCTCGATGGACAGCGCGCCTATGCGGCCCGGCTGGCGATGGGCGCCGAACTCGCAAAGCTGAACGGCGTCGAGGCCGACCTGGTGATCGGCGTCCCTGACTCCGCGACCGCGGCCGCGGTCGGATATTCCCGCCAGTCCGGCATCCCTTACGGCGAAGGCCTGGTCAAGAACCGCTACGTCGGCCGCACCTTCATCCAGCCCGACCAGCGGTTGCGCGATCTCGGCGTGCAGCTGAAGTTCAATCCCGTCCCCGAGGCGATCGCAGGGAAACGGCTGGTGGTCGTCGACGACTCCATAGTCCGGGGCACCACCACTCCCCGGGTCATCAAGCTGTTGCGCCATGCAGGCGCACGCGAGATACACATGCGTATCTGCGCGCCGCCGATCATTTCGACTTGTCATTTCGGGGTAGACATGGGTCGCAAGTCGGAGCTGATCGCGGCCCAGAAGAGCGTCGAAGAAATCCGCAGGTTCATCGACGCGGACACCCTGGGATTTCTCGACATGCCAGGGCTGCTGCGTGCCGTCGGAGTCGGGGACAACCGGTTCTGCCGGGGCTGCTTCACCGGCGTATACCCGATACCCGTCCAGCTGGAAATGGACAAGATGCAGCTGGAAAGGCATGCGGCCGACGCGCCTCGGGCGGCCGATCCCGCGTTGCCTGTCGCCACTCGCGGCTAGTCATCCGGCGCGAGAGACCCGCGCCCGTATACTCACGGTGATGCCAGACAAAGAGGGACCGAAGGGCCTCACGTACCGTGACGCGGGGGTCGATCTTGCCGCGGCGGCGAACGTGAAGGAGGTCATCAAGCACCTCGCAGCCACCACGCACACCGCAGGCGTCAGGGGGCCGGCCGGCTTCTTCGCCGGGGCCATCGAATTCCCGCCGGGCGGCGATACCCTGCTCGTCGCAAGCACCGACAGCGTCGGCACGAAGGTCAAGATCGCGGCCGCTCTCGGCAGGTTCCGGGGTCTGGGCATCGATGTCGTGAACCAGAACGTCAACGACATCCTCGCGGCCGGCGGCGAACCGCTCTTCTTCCTCGACTACATCGGCCTGGGTAAGCTCGACCCCAGGGCGGTCGCAGAAATTGTCGAAGGCGTAGCGCAGGCCTGTCGCGAGGCTGGATGTGCCCTGATCGGCGGGGAGACCGCGGAGCTGCCGGGCATGTATGCGCCCTCCGAGTTCGACCTGGTGGGCTTCGTGGTCGGCGCAGTCCGCAAGGACAGGATCCTGACAGGTGCGGGAACCCGGGCGGGCGACGCGCTCCTCGGCCTTCCTTCGAGCGGTCCTCACACGAACGGGTTCTCACTGATCCGGATGGTCTTCGGGACAGACAGCGGCGTCGACGAGATACAGGACCGTCCCGGCGAACTCGATGGCCGCAGCATCGCCGATGCGCTGCTGGCCCCGCATCGAAGTTACCTGGCGGACCTCCGACCCGTGCTCGGCAAGATCCGTGGGCTGGCCCATATCACCGGCGGCGGCGTGTACAAGAACCTGCCGCGGTCCATCCCGGATGGCCTGGCGGCCCGGATCGTCCGTTCGACCTGGGATGTGCCTGAGCTGTTCCACCTGATTCAGAAGAAGGGACGGATTGCCGACGACGAGATGTTCCGTGTGTTCAACATGGGCGTCGGCATGATCGTCATCGTCGAGGCTTCGAAGGCGGAAGAGGTCCAGAAGTCGATTCCCGGTGCGTGGAGGATAGGTGATATCGTTCCGCGTTCCGGCGAGGCTCGGGTCGTATTTAGCTGACGTTTCCAGCCGGCAGGGGTAAATAGCCGTGAGAGCGCTGCTGAGCGTCTACGACAAGCAAGGGCTCGTTGAATTCGCGAGGTTGCTGGTGTCGGCCGGCTTCGAGCTGGTGGGCACGGGCGGCACCCACCGAGACCTGACGGCCGCGGGCCTGAAGGTAACTCAGGTAGCGGACGTGACCGGCGCCCCAGAAATCCTCGACGGGCGGGTCAAGACCCTTCATCCCCGCATCCACGGCGGCATCCTGGGACGCCGTTCGCTGGAGTCCCACCGGCGACAGATGGCCGAGAACGGGATCGAGCCGATCGATGTCGTGGTGTGCAATCTGTACCCCTTTACCGAAACGATCGGCCGGCCCGGCGTGTCCCTGGACGACGCGCTGGAGAACATCGACATCGGCGGACCCGCAATGGTGAGGGCGGCAGCCAAGAACTTCCAGGACGTGGTGGTCGTCGTGGACCCCGGCGACTATGACAGGGTCGGGAAGATGCTGGCCGGGGGCGGGATGGCCGCCGTGACGATCGAAGAACGGCGACGCCTGGCGGCGAGGGCGTTCCAGCACGTCGCGGTGTACGACAGCGTGGTCGCGGGGTACCTGTCCATCCCGGATCGCGCGCCGCCGCCGGAGCTGCCCATCGGATGGCGGCTCGTGACGAGGCCAAGGTACGGCGAAAACCCGCACCAGGTTGCCGGGATCTATGCAACTCCCGCAGAAGCGGGCGGGATCGTGAACGCGGTGCAGCTGCACGGCATCGAGATGTCGTACCTCAACTACTTCGATGCCGACGGCGCGTGGATGGCCGCCTCCGCATTCCCGCGCCACGCTGTGGCCATCGTCAAGCATGCAAATCCCTGCGGGCTCGCCGTGCACGACGACCAGGTCGAGGCTTATCGGCGGGCACTGTCGGGGGACCCGGTCTCCGCCTTCGGCGGGATCGTGGGTTTCAACTCGGACGTGACCGCGGCAACCGCCGAGGCGATGAAGGGCGTGCTGTACGACGTCGTCGTTGCGCCTGGTTACGACCCTGGAGCGCTCGAGACTCTAAAGTCCAGGCGCCGGACCCGGGTGCTGAAGGTCGCGGGTGCGGCCGAGGGCCGCTGGCACGTGCGCACGGTCTCCGGCGGCGCGCTCGTCCAGGGGCCGGACAGCGCCGCAGACGATCCTGCATCCTGGAAGGTGGCCACCAAACGCAAACCCACCGACAGGGAAATGTCAGACCTCGCGTTCGCATGGCGGGTGTGCCGGTTCGTTCATTCGAACGCGATCGTGCTCGCAAGAGACAACGCAATCGTCGGCATGGGCGCGGGGCAGCCCAACCGGGTCACCAGCGTGTTTCTCGCCGCGCGTGTTGCCGGGGACAGGGCGAAGGGCTCCGTGATGGCCTCCGACGCATTCTTCACGTTTCCCGATGGCATCGAGCGGGCGGCCGAGGCCGGAGTGACGGCGGTGGCGCAGCCCGGCGGTTCGGTCAAGGACGAGGAAGTCATCGCGGTCGCCAACCGTCTCGGCCTGGCAATGGTGTTCACCGGGACCCGGCACTTTCTGCATTGACGAGCAAGGTCTCCGTTGAGGTCGTCATACCCGTTCTGAACGAGGAACGGCAGCTTCCGGAGTCGATCCGGAAGATCCATGGGTTCGTGCAGCAGCACCCCGAACGCGACTGGCGGATCCTGGTCGCCGACAACGGGTCTAGCGATCGCACTCCCGAGATAGCGACCGAGCTGGGACGGGAGATCCCCATCGTCGGGCTCACCCGGCTCGACCAACGGGGTCGCGGGCGAGCGGTCAAGAAGGCATGGCTGGAGAGCAAGGCCGACGTCCGCTGCTACATGGACGTCGACCTGTCGACCGACCTCAAGCACCTTCCGGCGCTCGTAGCCGCAATCGCCGACGAAGGCTACGACATCGCGATCGGCTCGCGTCTTGCGAAGGGGGCGGTGGTGATCGGCCGGCCCCTCAAGCGAGAGATCACTTCCCGTGGATACAGCGCCCTGTTCCGGACGATGTTCTTCACGAGATTCAAGGATGCCCAGTGCGGCTTCAAGGCCGTGAGCGCGCGCGCCGCCAGCGCGATCCTTCCCGAAGTCCGCGACACGGGCTGGTTTTTCGACACGGAGCTCCTGATCATCGGGCAGCATTCCGGGTTCAAGATCAAGGAGATCCCCGTGCGGTGGATCGACGACCCCGATTCCAGGGTCAAGATCGTCAAGACCGCGATCGGCGACGTGAAGGGTCTGCTGCGCCTGAGGTTCGGAGGAGTCCCGCGCGCGGCCAACCCTTGACCCCCCAAAGGCATGCCAATAGAGTGAGCAAATGATCCCCCGCGAGTTCGAAGTCGGCCGCCAGGTCCTGGTGGGCGACACGTCGGACGCGTTTTTTCACCGCACCCTTGCGATCCTGCGTAACGAGGGGCTGAACCCCGAAGTCGTGATGGAGTTCAGCCCGGAGCGGCGCGGCACCCTGTGCGGGATGAGCGAAGTCCGGGCGCTGCTCACGAAGGTCCTGCCCGAAAACACCCGCGAGGTCTGGGCGATGGACGATGGGGCCGACATCGAGCCCGGGCTTGCCGTCCTTCGTATCCGGGCGCAGTACGCGTCATTCGGCCTGTATGAGACCGC
>JACPRT010000076.1 GCA_016189845.1 Chloroflexota bacterium
CTGGGGATCGGGTACGCGGTCGCCGAGGCCGGCTACCGTGCCGCGGGCTTCAGACGGCACCCGAGGCTGCAATGGGTTGCCGGGACGGCAGTGGTGGTTGGGTTCGCGGCCGGGTTCCTGCTCGCCTCGGCGTTCGTACCTACGGGGTCGCTCGTGCCGGGCCTGTTCCAGGCGATCGGACGGTTCGCGCTGGGCATCCTGATCGCGGCGGCCGTGGCGGTGTACCGGAGCCGCCTGTAGGGGTGCCGATGAGTCGACGGTACGATCCATTTGTTGCGGCGACGCTGTTGGATGCGCTAGAGTGAACGAACTGAATTCCAAACTACGAGCCGTTGCCTGCCAGGCAACCAACGTCACCGTGGAGGGACGTGGAATGGGAGTAGTGGTCATCATACGACCAGTGGCGCTCCGCCCACGCCTTCGCGTGCCCGGCTAAGACCAGCCGGGCTGTCACAGCCGAGGCCGTGGGCGTCGCCCACGGCCTTTTCGTTTTTCCCGACATGTCCAATCGGAGTCGTTTCCAGTGATTCCTACAGCGCCCGTCGTGCGGGCGGTCCAGCTCGAGAAGCGGTACAGAAAGATGGTCGCGGTCGACCGGATCACCTTCGATGTCCGCGCGGGCGAAACGTTCGGGCTGCTCGGCCCAAACGGGGCCGGAAAGACGACGACCATGAGGATGATGGCGTGCATCTCACCGCCGACGTCCGGTGAATTGAGCGTCAACGGCCTGGACGTCTACCGGCATTCCAGGGCGATCCGGGACTTCCTGGGCGTAGTCGCGCAACACGACGGGCTCGACCCGGACTTGAGCGCTCGCAACAACCTGATCGTGCATGCCCGGTATTACGGGCTACTGGGGAAGCCTGCCGAGGCCCGCGCTGACGAGGTCCTGGAGTTCTTCGGTTTGACTGCAAAGGCGGGCGACGACGTCGACAACCTGTCGGGCGGCCTTAAGCGCCGCCTCACCATCGCACGGGCGTTCATGCACCGGCCGCGCATGGTGATCCTGGACGAGCCGACGACCGGCCTCGACCCCCAGAGCAGGAACCGTGTCTGGGAACAGCTCGCTGTACTCAAGCAGGCGGGCGTCACAATTGCGATGTCGACGCATTACATGGAGGAGGCCGCGGCCCTCTGCGACCGTCTCGTGATCATCGACCACGGGCGGATTCTCGCCGAAGGGACTCCCGGCGAGGTGGTCCACCGGTTCGCGGGGTCGGAAACGGCGATCATCCGCGTGGAGCCCGGCGCTCGCGAGCCGCTGGTTGCGAGCATGACGCAACGTGGATATCACGTCTACGACCATGGCACCGCGCTCGTCGTGCACGGCCGCGACGGCGACCGCCCGGTCGTGGACGGAGTGGACGCGACGCGCATCTCGTACCGGACATCGACACTGGAAGACGCGTTCCTGGCCCTTACCGGTCGTGAACTGAGGGACGAGTAGATGACGACTCTCGCGGCCTCGGGACGGGCAGATCTGCGAATCCGGAACGTCGTTGCGATCTGGATGCGCCACTTCACCGCGTTCAAGAAGGGCTATCTGATCGAGTCCACCGGGATCCTTGTCGAGCCGGTTCTGATCCTCATGGCCGTCGGATTCGGAATCGGTCGGCTCGTCGGCGAGGTCTCGGATGTCAGCTACGCCGTCTTCGTCGCGCCCGGGATAGTGGTCGGCAATGCCATGTGGCATGCCCTGTTCGAGTGTTCTTGGGGGGCGTTCCGTCGTATGCAGCTCCATCGCATATACGACTCGATACTGTCGGCCCCGGTCAGCATCCCGGAGCTTGCCGCGGGCGAGATCGCGTGGGGCGCAACCCGAGCGCTGATGACGACCGTCGCCGTGCTGGCGGCGGCGGCCGCATTCGGGCTTATCGAATCGCCCTGGGGCCTCGGAGTCGTCTTCGTGGGCATCCTCACGGGCCTGGTCTTCGGCGGCATGGGGCTCTTCTTTGCATCGATCGCACCGACCACCCACTCGCTGACGCTCGTGTTTACGCTGGTGGGAACGCCCCTCTTCTTCTTCGGCGGGGTGTTCTTCCCGGTCGAATCGCTGCCCGGCTTTCTCGAACCGGTAGCGCGGGCGATGCCACTGACCCCCGCGGTGCAGGCCGCTCGCGGCTTCGCCACCGGGTCGGTTGGTCTCCGCGAGGTCTACTCGATCCTTTACCTGGCGCTCCTCGCGATGCTGTTCTACCCGCTGGCGACCTGGCGCCTGCGCAGGCGGCTGGTCATTTGAGGCTCCGGCGGGCTCTTCGAGAGGACCGGACGAGCCACCCGATTCCACCGAGTACGACGACCGCCGCTCCCAGATAGACCAGGGTAGGCGCCACGAGGCCGCGTCCCGAGCGTGCCCGTGGTCGCACCTGCATCACGAACGCGAACTCGCCCCGGCCGGCATCCGATGCGACGTCCACCCGGACCGACCAGTCCCCTGTTCGGTCCACCTCGGCGTTGCCGACGTACGCCGTTCGGTCGGCAGGCGAATTCAGCGCCAGCGTCTTGATTTCTTCGCGTCCCTCACGCCCGAGGTAAACCTCGATCCGGGCGTCGGTGACTGGCGCGCCGCTGGGGTCCAGCACGGGTCGAACGCGGAATTGGACCTTCCCCGCGAGCGGTACTTTTGGGACGACCTCGATGCCGAGCCGGTACGGCCCGGCGACGCCCTCGTGAACGCCCGTTTCCTGTTGCGCAAGTGCGAATCTGGCCCCGAACTGGCACGCAGCCATCGCGAGCGCGACGGAGAACACGAACGGCAGCAGGTACAGGTACGCGCGCTGGTAAAGGTGGGACCGGCTGAAGGGCATCGGCGAATTGTAGGCGTGACGGTCGAACGTCCAGTAGAATCGGCCGGTCGTGGCACAGATGCGCCGATGGTGGCACAGATGCAACCAGGGGAAGAGGAATGGCACAGATCCGTCCGAACAAGGCAAAAGCGAAACTGAAGGCCGGCGGGATCGTCAACGCGGTCGGGGGCCTCAATGACCCCGACGCGGTCGACGCGGCCGGAACGCTCGGCATGGACGCGGTTTGGTTCGAAGGAGAGCACGGCGGAGTCGATTTCCTGGACATATCCGACCTGGCCAGGGCCTGCGACCTCTGGGGCATGACCTCGATTGTGAGGGTCGGTTTCAACAACCCGAACGTGATCTACCGGGCGCTCGACCGCGGAGCTCAGGGTATCGTCGTCCCGCACGTCAACACGCGAGCCGAAGCGGAGGCGGTGGTCGACGCTGCCAAGTTCGCGCCGATTGGCCACCGCGGGATGTTCACGAGCCGCCAGGGTTATGGCGTGCCCGATTACCTGAAGACTGCAAACGATCAAACGCTGGTGATCGTACTGATAGAAGACATCGTGGCCATCCGAAATCTCGACGACATCCTGAAGGTGGACAACATCGACGTGTTCCTGGTTGCGCCATCCGACCTCGCGCAATCGATGGGGCACATCGGCGAGATTGGCCATCCGGACGTTCAGAAGGTGATCGACGATGCAGCGTCGAGGATCGTCAAGGCCGGCCGCGTCGTGGGCCACACGGCGTCTATCGACAGCGTCGGCAGCCTGGTCCGCAAGGGCTTTCGGTTCTTCCTTGCCGGCAGTGGGGACTGGCTGGCTCGCGGCGCGCAGCAATACCTGGCGGCGGTGCAGGCAGCCAAAAAGTAATGCCACGACTCACGGCCGGCCTGTTCGCGGTGGCCGCCCTCGCGCTGCTCCTCGTGGCATGCCGGGGTGGCGCGCGCACGCCGCGCGACGTCAAGATCCCCGTGCTGACGCCCACTAGCGCGCCTCAGCGGTGTCTCAATGACGGTTACCCGGCTGAAGCGCCGCAATTCGACGGCGATCAGTTCGCGTATGCGACGCTCCAGAGCGGGCTGCAGGTGATCGACATCAGCCCGGGCCCGGGCCCCACGCCGCTTCCGAACGACGTGGTCACCGTGCGCTTCACCGGGTTCCTACCCGACGGCTGCATCTTCACGACGAGCTACGTCCAGGAAGACCCGGTCGCGATCGACCTCGAATCGTCGATTGCAGGGGTACAGGAAGGGATCTCGACGATGCAGGTCGGCGGGCAGCGCAGGCTTCGCATACCGCCCAACCTCGGGTACGGCCCGCAGGGGTTCCCGGGGCGCGTGCCGCCGAACTCGGCCGTCATCTTCGTGTTCGATCTGCGAGAAATCGTGGAAGAGTCGGCGACCAGCACGCAGCAGGCCCCGCCGGGGACGGGGACTCCGCAGCCTACCGCCGAAGGCGGATCGCCAACGCCGGCGCCATGACCGGGCTGGCACGTCCAAGCGGCCAGCGGGCCGCCCGCCTGCACCGCGAGTCGCTGGTGATCGATACCCATATCGACACCCTGACCCATCTCGTCGCACGCAGCCCGGACTTCTCCAGCCACCTGGAGGACGGGCGGGTCGACATCCCAAGGCTTCGGGCAGGCGGCGTCGGCGCGGCGTACTTCGCGGTCTGGATCGATGAGGGCACGGCCGACGCCGAGGCGCTGAAATACACCATACATTCCCTCGATGTGATCCATGAGACCGCGGCGCGGCATTCGGCCGACATGGAGATCGCCCTGACTGCAGGGGACATCGAGCGAATCCACGCCGCAGGCAAGATAGCCGTCGTTATCACGATCGAAGGCGGGCGAGTGATCTGCAACGACCTGCGGGTGTTGAGGACGCTCCACACGCTAGGTGTGCGGTCGATAACCCTGGCCTGGGGCGCGGCGACCTCCTGGATGGACTCGTGGAACGACGCCAAACACGGAGGGCTGACCGGGTTCGGCAGGGACGTGGTCCGTGAGATGAACGGCCTCGGCATGCTGATCGACGTCTCGCACGCGTCAGACGCCGCGTTCTGGCAGATCCTCGAGGTGTCGAGCAGGCCCGTATTCGCTTCACACTCCTCTTGCCGCAGTCTGACGCCCACCATGCGGAACATGACCGACGATATGATGAAGGCCATGGCCGAAAAGGGCGGCGTGGTCAATATCAACTTCGGCGCAGGCTTTCTGACAGACGATCCGGAGCAGGTGCATCCAAAGCGGTTCGGGCCTCGACAGCCGCCGCCCGGAGACCTGTTCGACAAGGTGGGGTGGAAGTCGCCAGCGCCAGGCGCTCCTTTTGCCCGGCTAATCGCTCATTTCGAGCACGCGATCGAGGTTGCAGGCGCGGCGCATGTCGGGATCGGTTCCGACTTCGACGGAGTGAAGTCGGTTCCGCAGGGCATGGAAGATATCTCGAAGCTGCCTGCGATCACGCAGGCCCTGCTGGAGCGAGGCCATTCCGGGACCGACGTCCGCAAAGTGCTGGGCGACAACAACCTGCGAGTTCTACGAGACGTGATCGGCGAGTAGCCTGTGAGACTGGAAAGCATCTCCGCTCGCTAAGGGGCAGTCACGTCGTCTTCGAGTAGATGGCCACGCCGCGGCTCGGATCGAGGCCGCACGACTTCACGAACCCCGTAGCTTCATTGTCACCGGGAAGGATCGCCGCGTAGATATCCGGGACGCGCCGCTGACGGCACTGGCTCATCAGCTCGTCGACGAGCTTGCGGCCGACCCCTCTTCTGCGAAGTTTGGGATCGACGCCGACCGCCATGATCCACGCGCCTCTGGGAAGCCCATACTCGCCGCCGCGTAGCTCCGATAGCAGGAAGCCCACAACCCGGCCGCGGATTTCTGCGACATAGCAGCCCCAGGGCGATTCGGGCAGCGCGTCGAGGTCGGTGAGCCTCAGGAAGCGATCAACATAGCGGTCCCAGCTCTTGGAGCGGTCCGGGCCAACAATCCGTCCATCGAGCGATCGGACGGCGTCGGCATCCTCGTGGCGCAATGGCCGGACGATCACCTCGTCATACATCGACGTACCTACCATGCTAGTGACCGCGCGGCGGCATCGTACACCACCGCCGGGCGCCGCCCGACACCGGGCTTCGTCCCGCTTCGCTATGCTTTGCCCGGCCAGGCGACCATCCTGGAGCTGCGGAATGGAGGACCGATGGCAGACACTACTCGATGGCGTTTGGCGCCGACGACGACAAGCTGCGCGCCAGGGACTATTTTTTGAGCGTTTGACCCGCTAGCGCGTGCCTCGTACGATGGCCGGTGGCCATGACTTCGGAAGCCCCCGCGCTCAAACGCACACAGCTATACGACGCCCACCTCAAGGCGGGCGCAAAGATGGTCCCGTTCGCCGGATGGGAGATGCCGGTGAGCTATCCCGGAGGGATCATCGCAGAGGTCAGAGCGGTGCGCACCGCCGCCGGCATGTTCGACGTGTCGCACATGGGCCGGCTCCGGATCGCTGGCGCCAACGCAGCCAGCTTCCTCGACACCGTATGCAGTGCGGACGTGAGCGGCCTGGCGCAGAGACGGTCCAAGTACCACCTCATCTGCAACGAGCGTGGCGGGATCATCGATGACGCCATTGTCTACCGGCTCGATGCCGACGAATGCTTGCTGGTCGTCAATGCGGGCAATAAGGACGCCGTGCTCGGCTGGATCATGCCGCGCGCCAGGGCGGCCGGGGGAGTCACGGTCAGGGACACGTCTCCCGATTTCGCCATGATCGCGGTCCAGGGACCATCCGCGGTCGACGCGGTGGACCGGCTCTCCGGCGGCGGCGCGTCGCAGATCAGGCCTTTCCGGATCGGCGAGATTGCGATCGAAGGAACGGCCATGCTTGCGGGCCGCACCGGATACACGGGCGAAGACGGTTTTGAGGTCATGCCGCCGTCGCGGGCGGCCGCCCTGGTCTGGGACCAGCTGCTGGAAGCCGGCGTCCAGCCCTGCGGGCTCGGCGCGCGAGATGTTTGCCGCCTGGAAGCCGGCCTCATGCTGCATGGGGTCGACATGACTGTCGAAAACAACCCGCATGAGGCGGGTCTCGATCGCTTCGTCCGCCTGGACTCCCCTGGATATGTTGCTGCAGACGCGTTGAAACGCATAGGGGCGGAAGGGACCCTCCGGGTCATCGTCGGACTACGCATGCTCGAACGTGCGATTCCAAGGCACGGACATACGATCCACTCCGGCGGCGGTAACGGAACACAGGTAGGGATCGTGACCTCCGGCACTCATTCGCCCACGCTTGACGCTGATATAGGGATGGGCTACGTTGACCGGACCCTCGCATCTCCCGGAACAGAGCTGAAAATCGATGTGCGCGGCAGGCAGGTCGACGCCGAAGTCGCGTCTCTGCCTTTCTACGCACGCAAACGGAGTTGAACGCCAAAAACGCGATGGCATCCAACAATCCCAGGGAACTCAAATACAGCGCCGAGCATGAGTGGACCCGCCTGCAGGGCGAGACCGCCACCATCGGCATCACCCATTTCGCGCAGGACTCGCTGGGCGATATCGTCTACCTGAGTCTGCCAGCGGTCGGCGCGAGCGTGAAGCAGTTTCAGAAGATGGGTGAGGTGGAATCGGTAAAAGCGGTCAACGACATCTACTCCCCGGTGAGCGGTAAGGTGGTCGAACGTAACGAAAACGCGCTGAAGAGCCCGGAAATCATCAACAAAGAGCCGTTCGGAAACGGATGGCTGGTCAAGGTCCAGCTTTCCGATCCATCCGAGATGGGCAAGCTTCTCGACGCAGCCTCATACGACAAGCTGACCGCAGGCGGACACTAGATGACCACTGCCTCCGGCAATCCGTCCCGCGCGCCCGCTTCGTTCTCGCCTTACATCCCCAACACCGACAGCGATCGGGCGGCCATGCTGGCCGAAATCGGCGTGGAACAGTTCGAAGACCTGATACAGGACATCCCGTCCGAAAAACGTTTTCCGAAGTTGAGGCTGCGCCCGGCGGCCGCTGAACTCGACCTCGTCGCCGAGATTGCCAAGATGGCCGCCCAGGACCAGCACGCGGGCGAGTACGCATGCTTCCTCGGCGCGGGCGCCTACCGCCACTTCATACCTGCCGTAATCAAGCGGCTGGTTTACCGCGGCGAATTCGCGACCTCCTACACCCCTTACCAGCCCGAGGTCGCCCAGGGGACCCTGCAGACCGCGTTCGAGTTCCAGACGATGGTCGCACTGCTGCTCGGGATGGAAGTGGCAAACGCAGGCATGTACGACGGGCCGACGGCCTTCGCCGAAGGCGCCCTGATGGCGTGCAGGGTGACGCGGCGTGGGAAGCTGGCCGCGCTGGCGACGGTGAGCCGGCGGCTCCTCGAAGTCGTCCGGGCGTACACCCAGCCGCAGGGGATCAACATCGAGGTCCTCTCGGATGGCGAGACGGAGGTCCGTGGAGATGTGGCGGCCCTCCTGATTCAGAGCCCCAACGGGCTGGGCGTCATCGAGGACATGGCACGCTGGTCGAAGGCGGCGCACAGCTCGGGCGCGCTGGCGGTCGCCTCGGTCAACCCGACGTCGATGGCGCTGTTCAAGTCTCCGGGCGAATGCGACGTCGACATCGCGACCGCGGAGGGCCAGGCCCTTGGCGTGTCCCCGAGCTTCGGCGGGCCTTATGTCGGGCTGTTCGGTTGCAAGGGAGAGCACGTGCGGCAGATGCCGGGCAGGATCGTCGGCCGCACCACTGACAACCGGGGCAACGTCGGTTACGTGCTCACGTTGCAGACGCGCGAGCAGCACATCCGCCGGGAGCGAGCGACCTCCAACATCTGCACGAGCACCCAGCTGATCGGGCTCAGCGTGACCGCGTACCTGGCGACGATGGGCAAGCACGGGCTTCGGGAAGTCGCCGAGCTCTGCTATCACAAGGCGCATTACGCCGCCGAACAGATTTACAGAATCCCCGGCTACTCGCTGCCCGTCCCGGGCGCCTTCTTCCATGAGTTCGTGGTCGGATGCCCGGTCAAGCCGCGGAGCATAAACGAGAGGTTGCTCGAACGGGGGATCATCGGCGGACTGGACGTGAGCGACCGGGTCGAAAACGGAATGCTCCTGTGCGTGACCGAAATGAATCCGAAGGAGCAGATCGATTCGCTGGTCTCCGCTCTTCGGGAGATCGGGGCGGGCCTGCGATGAGCCAGTTCACTCCTTCAACCGTCGAACGGCGGCTGCTCATGGACCGGTCGGTCCCCGGCCGCAGGTCGGTCCGGATGCCGGCGCCGGATGTGCCGCGGGCGCCGTTGCCGGCCGAATCGATGCTCCGGAAGGACCTGCAACTGCCAGAACTTTCGGAGCTGGAGATCGTCCGCTACTTCACCCTGCTGAGCCAGCTGAACTTCTCGATCGACACGAATTTCTACCCGCTCGGGTCGTGCACGATGAAGTACAACCCGAAGCTCAACGACGAGATGGCGTCGCTGCCCGGCATGGCCGAGATACATCCGCACCAGCCAGACTCGTCGGTCCAGGGCGCCCTCCGGCTCATGTACGAGCTGCAGGAAGTGCTCGGCGAGATCACCGGCCTCCCTTGCGTATGCCTTTCGCCGCTTGCAGGGGCGCAGGGCGAGTACGCGGGCCTGCTGGTCGCCCGTGGCTATCACCGCTACAAGCGTGACGGCGACCGCAAGGTGGCGCTCATCCCCGACAGCGCGCACGGGACCAATCCGGCGTCGGCTTCCATGGCCGGGTTCGAGGTCGTCACGGTACCGTCCGATCGCCAGGGAAACGTCGACGTGGAAGCGCTCAAGAAGCTCGCCGATCGCCGCACGGCGGTCTTCATGCTTACGTTGCCAAGCACGGTCGGCCTTTTCGAGCCCAGAATCCTGGAAATCACCAGAGCGATCCACGAGGCGGGCGGGCTCGTGTACGCCGACGGTGCGAACCTCAACGCCTTGCTGGGCCTGACCAGGCTGGGCGACCTCGGCTTCGACATCGCCCACTCGAACCTTCACAAGACGTTCTCGACTCCTCACGGAGGTGGCGGGCCCGGTGCGGGGCCTGTGCTGGTGAAGGCTGAGCTGGCCGATTTCCTGCCGACTCCGGTGGTCGCCCGGGTCGATAACGAGTACCGGCTTGTAGCGCCAAAGAACAGCGTCGGCCGCCTGAGCGGCTTCCATGGAAGTTTTGGCATCCTGGTGCGGGCCTACACGTACATTCGCATGATGGGCCTCGAGGGCATGCGCCAGATCAGCGAGAACGCCATCATCAATGCGAACTACGTGCAGTCGAAGCTGAAAGCCGATTACGACCTCCCGTTCGGCGGCCGGTACAGCATGCACGAAGTCGTATTCAGCGCCCGCCGGCAGAAGGCAGTCGGGGTAAGCGCGCTCGATGTCGCCAAGCGGCTCATCGACCACGGGGTCCACCCTCCGACCATGTATTTTCCTCTCATCGTTCCCGAGGCGTTGATGGTCGAACCGACGGAGACGGAGACCAAAGAAACGCTGGATGGCTTCATCGAAGTCATGAAGAAGATCGCCCGCGAGGCGGAGGAGAAACCGGAGGTGCTGAAGTCGGCGCCACACGACACTCCGAACACCCGCCTCGATGAGGCGTCGGCGGCCCGCAAGCCCTATCTGCGGTGGCAACGGAACGGGGCGGCCGCTCCGGCCCAGCCGTGACTGACCAGCCAGTCCGGGAATTCGTCAAGTACACCTTCCTCAAGGTTGACCGGTCGTGGCGCTCGATCGGCGACGCCGAGCGGAGATCACAGAAAGCTGAATTCGCGGCTGTGGTCGAGGAGCTCGCGGAGACGTGCTGGCTGCGCACGTACAGCCTCGTCGGTCTTCGGGGGGACGTCGACCTCCTCGTGCGCCAGGCCGCTCCCTCGATCGACACGTTTCAGAGCACTCTGACCCGTGTGTTCGCTACCGGGCTGGGGCGGTATCTGGACACGCCGTATTCGTACCTGGCAATGACCCGGCAGTCGCCCTACCGAGCACACCGGCACCCCGAGATGGAGGCCCGCGATCCGCGCTCCTGGGACCTGAAGTACTTCGTCGTGTACCCGATGGTCAAGAAGCGGAGCTGGTACGCGCTGCCGCAGGAAGATCGCCAGAGGCTAATGGGCGAGCATTTCAAGATTGGCCATAAGTATCCGACGGTGAAGATCAATACGGCCTATTCGTTCGGGCTGGATGATCCCGAATTCGTGCTCGGGTTCGAAATGGACGACCCTGGCGATTTCCTCCTGCTCGTGGAGGACCTCCGCATGATTCCGACTTCTCAGTACACGGAGTCGGAAACGCCTATCTTTACGTCGGTGCGGATGCCAATACGTGAGGCCCTGGAGACCCTGGGCGGATAGGCGGCCTCGTTCGCCCCGATCCGTCCTGATCGCGGTGCTTCCCGTCACCGAGTGGGCCCCAATCGGTCAGCACGTACGCCCCGGCACAACGTACGCCTCGTAAGGGGGTGTCGTTAAGCGGCACCCGTGAAGATCACGAGTTTCGGGAAGTAAGTAGCGTAGTAGCCACGGTCTCGGGTTACGAGACGGTCGGCATGGATTGACGCGTGCGCGCCGATCAGGAAGTCGGCGACCACGTGTTGCCGAGATCGCGGCGACGCGCCGCACTTGCCACATTTGACCGTAACCGGTGAGCCGCACTGAACGCAGGTGAACGCCGGACGCCGGCCCGCGTACTCGCGCCATTTCGCGCCGGCGAGGTGCAGGGTCGCTGTTGAGGAGCGCTCGAGGCGGATTCCGGTCTCGACGAGAAACCTGTCCAGGCTTTCCTGATTGGCAAACTGGGCCGAGAGCTCTGAATAGACCACCTCAGAGACGACCAACGCCCCGCTCTGGGCCGACTGAAACAGCGCCCCCTCTGATCGGGCCCCGAACTGCGAGTCGGGCATCAGCAGGTCCAGCAGTATGTTGGTATCGACGGCGGAGATCATTGCCCGCGCATGTCTTGGAGGACCTTATCCGGGTCCATGCCCTTGAGGTGTTTCAGGTAACCCCGAAACTTCTTGAACGGCGAGGCCGATACCTTCTTCTTCATATGGACCTTGCCGTGGTCTTCGACGAATTCGACATGATCACCCGGCTTTAAGCCCATCCGCTCGCGTACTGGCTTCGGGATCGTGATCTGCCCCTTACTTGTGACGGTTGCGTCTGCCATGAGGAGCTCCCTGGGAAAGAAAAGGTAAGGAATATATTCCTTACCGAATTGTAAGAGCGATGGCGGACCAGAGCAACCGTCGTCTAACAGAGAAGGCCATCCGTCGGCGGATGGCCTTCCATTGCGTTCGGTGCTGGCGGGTTATCGCCAGACTACGGCCCCTTGCGAGCTAGTGCGTCACAACGATTCCCGTGTTGTTGCCCGGAGAAGAGACCTTGTAGTCGTAGTCGTAGTTGATCTTGATGTACGGCTTCTCTTTCTCGGGCACCTGGTCTTCGGCGAAGATCGCGTTGACCGGGCACACGGGTTCGCACGCCGCGCAGTCGATGCACTCTTCGGGGCTGATGAACAGCTGGCGGTCGCCGGGCTTCGAGTAAATGCAGTCCACCGGGCATACGTCGACACAGGCCCCGTCTACGACATCCACGCATGGACTCGTGATGATATAGGTCATTAGTAGATGTACCTCGCTCCGATATGTGGGGCGCGCCCCGAAGGACCACTTTTGTATGCCGGCTGCCAAAACTTGATTATAAGTACGGCCGTGGCACGGTTCAACTTGATCGAAGCTGGTACAGTTTTGAGCGTGCGGGAAAAGATCTTGATCGTCGACGACGAGGCGGGCTCGGACCTCATGAATTCGGTCCGCCGCAAGCTTGATCGCGAGGGATTCGAAACGGTCGTCGTGCAACCGCAGTCCAGGCTTGCCACAGGCGACGACTTCGAGACCGAGGCCCTCATCGCCATCGAGAGCGTCCGGCCGTCGGCGGTGTTGCTCGACGTCCGATTCGGCGACCACCCCGACGACCAGTTCAAGGGGCTGGGGATCCTGGGCAAGATCATCGAGAAGGCGCCGAACCTGCCCGTGCTCATGTTCACCCAGTATGCCCGCGGACCACACCGTGACACCGCCGCCGCGGGCAGTTTGAAGTTCAGTTCCTCGGTCGACTTCATCGACAAGCTTGCCAGCCCCGATGAGGTCGCCCTGCGGCTTCGGCGGCTGATCGGACGGACGCCCGAACACATACAGATCGGCGAAGAACTCCTGATCGACGGTGGCGCGGCGATCGTCTATGCCCTCCGCGGCGGGCAGAAGACGCCGATTCGATCGGTCCAGGGGATGAAGTTCGCGATCCTGTTGGAGCTCGCGAACGCCTGGTACAAGAGTCCCGGCGAACTCGTGCCGTTCTGGAAGCTGGAACGGTTCTCCGAGGGTGAGGACTCGCGGGCCTCCTTGCGGGTCCGCGTGCGGGAGATCAAGGATGCGCTCGGAGAGGCGCTCGGCAAGAAGTTCGGCCCCGAAGACCTCATCGTGAACGTTCGCAACCGCGGCTACGTTCTGGTCGTCCCCAGGTAGCGGAGTCCGTATTGTCTGGTCTGCCCACGGGCTCGAAGGCCGCGCTGGGGACGGCAGTCCTCGCCATCGTGGTTGGGATCGCCGCGATGGCGGTCTCCCCCGTCTTTGGAAGCGCCGTAGCGGCCAGGCTGTGGCTTGTAGAACCGTTGGCGGTCGTCGGCGCGGGTGTCACTGCGGCGGGGTTGATAGCCGCTGCCCTGGCCCTGCTGCTGGCACGGCGGGGTTCGTCTTCAGGCGATGACGCCACGACCCGCCAGCTCTGGAGCCAGCTCACGCAGCACTACTTCGACGTCTTCGGCCATGACATGGGCCGGCCGATTCGCAGGATTCTCGGCAAGGAGAGAGAGGTCCGGGCCAGGCTCGCGGAAGGGCAGAAGCCCGTTGACTCCGCGGTGAAAGAACTGCTCGACGAGATCGAACAGCAGGCCCCTAGCTTCCGCCTGATGGTGTCCAACATCCAGGTCCTCGTGCAGCTGGAAGACGAGGGCGCACGCCCCCAGACGGAACCGGTCGCGCCCGCGCAGGTCGTCCGCAATGTGGTCGACCGTTACGTGGGCATCGGACGCGACCGCGGGGTGAATCTGAGCTGGTGGTCGGAGCCAGCCGAGTTCGGGCTGGAATACTGCGATGCCGCCGCGGTCGACCACATCGTGACCAACCTGGTCGACAACGCGGTACGCTACGCGACCGGCCACGTGGAGGTCCGGCTTACCAGAAACCCGACTCACTTCTTCATACGGGTCTGGGACGACGGCCCTGGCATCCCTGGTCACTTCGTACCGCATATTTTCGACCGTGGTTGGACCCCGGAGGTCGCAAGCCGCCAGGAGCGTACAACCTCCGGCCTGGGGCTCTACATCGCCCGGACACTGGCCCGCCGGTCCGGCGGAGAACTGACCGTGGACAGTGATGCCTCGACCGACCCCGGACATCACACCGCGTTCACCCTGGCATTACCCAGAGCGAACCCCAATCACGCATCCGGGAACAGGTAACGCATTAGTAACGTCTATATAGAGACAATCCCCGACCAGCTTGGGGTGCCAACCTGGCCTCGCATTGGCCTGGGCGACGCCCAACCGGGGGAATCGGAGGACCTCGAGCAATGTTCCGTCCGCGCACGTTATTCCTTGCGCGTACGTCCGGCATCTTGCTGCTGGGCGCACTGGCGCTTGCCGCCGCGGCATGCGGCGGCACGGTAGGGAGAGGCACCCCCGCTCCCGACTCGAGAACCCCCGCGAGCGCGACCCCTGCCCCCGCC
>JACPRT010000071.1 GCA_016189845.1 Chloroflexota bacterium
CTTCTCCAGCGCGAGCAGAACCGCGCTGATGTCACCTTCCGCGTAGCCCATGTCGCGCGCTTCGTTCATCAGTTCCTGGGCTTGCTTCGACAGCGGCAGGGCCAGGCCCATGTCCCGGCCAAGGTCGACGATGATGCCGATGTCCTTGACGAGGTTGCGCACCGGCGCCGCGGACTTTTCGAAGTCCCGCTTCGCAGTGATGGGTGCGCTCCGCTCGACCATCCGGCTGTTGCCCCAACTAGCCGCCAGCAGTGAAGCGGCCTCGTTGATGTCGATCCCGGCCTTGTTGGCAAGCAAGAACGCCTCGGCCGCCGCGCAGACGTGTACGGTCACCAGCAGCTGGTTGATCAGCTTCATCGCGGTGCCGGCGCCGGACTCGCCCATGTACCGGACTGTTTTGCCCATGTGGTCGAAGACCGGCTTTACCTGGTCGAACGCCGCGCGGTCCCCGCCGACCATGATCGACATCGTTGCGTCGCGAGCGCCCAGCGGGCCGCCGCTGATCGGAGCGTCGATGAAGCTTGCACCCTTCGCCTTCGCGGCCTGGTAGCAGTCCCGGGAGGTACGGATATCGACCGTGGCATGGTCGACGAAGATCTGGCCCCGCCGCGCATTGGCGACGACTCCCTGCTCGCCCAGGAAGACATCCCTGGAAGTCTTGATGTCGGCAAGGCACGCCAGCACGACGTCGACGCCGCGGGTCAATTCGGCGGGAGTCGCAGCACGCATTGCGCCCCTCGCGACCAGGTCGTCGACCTTGGCCTGGCTGCGGTTCCAGACCGTGAGGCCGACCCCGGCCTTGAGCAGGTTGTTCGCCATGCCCAGGCCCATATTTCCTAGTCCGATGAAGCCTACGCGCATCGCCTGGCCCTCACGCGGGACGATCAGGGCGTCCGCCCGCTCTGAATACGCTCTGCAAACGTTCGGCGATTATAGGCCGGGCGGTTTCAGGCGCTTTCACGCCACGCGGTTATCGACGCGACCGGCAAGGAAGTGCAGGATGTTGTCGACCGCCATGTCCAGGCCGGTCGCCAGGGCCTCGGTGGTCGTGCCGGCGGTGTGCGGCGAAAAGATCACGTTCGGCAGGTCGCGAAGGGGATGGTCGTCGACCAGCGGCTCTTCGGCGAACGCGTCCAGCCCCGCGCCCGCGATCGCGCCCGACAGCAGCGCGTTGTAGAGCGCCTCTTCGTCGACCAACCCGCCACGCGCAGTGTTGATGAACAGCGCGATGGGCTTCATCTGCTCGAGCTGGCGTGCGCCGATCATCCCGCGCGTTTGCGGCGACAGCCGGACATGCAACGAAACGACATCCGCCTCCTTGAGCAGGGTGTCGAGGTCGACGTATCGCAGCCCCAGCTGGGTCGCACGGTCGTCGGAGGGGTGCACGGTCCACCCGACCACCTTCATTCCGATCCCACGTGCGATCTGTACGACCCGGGAACCGACCGCACCGGTGCCGACCACTCCCATCGTCTTGCCTGCCAGTTGCGTGAGCAGTCCGCGAGGCCACTCACCTGCCCGCACGCGACTGTTCAGTTCAGGCAGGCGGTGCGCCAGGGCCAGCGCCATAGCCAGCGCGTGCTCCGCCACCGAGACCGTCGCGGTATTCGGCGTATTCGTCACGGTGATGCCGAGCCGGCGAGCCGTGAACAGGTCGACGTTGTCGTAGCCGGTCCCCCATACGGCGATGTGCTTCAGCAATGTCGCGCTCTCGAGGACATACGAGGTGAACTGGGTCGACGAGCGGATGTTGAGGACGGAATGGGCGCTGATGATCCTGCGGAGCAAGTCCGATTCGCCGTTCGGACGCGTGTTCCAGACCTTCACCGTGACATCCGGTGCAGCCTGCAACCGCAAGAGCGCCCGCGATTGGCTGATCACGGGCGGGTCGTCGTCGGGGATTGCCACGAATACCATTCGAACGAAACACTCGGGCGCGGAGTCTGTGGTCGGCTTGAGC
Organism: Chloroflexota bacterium; assembly: GCA_016189845.1. GTDB lineage: Bacteria > Chloroflexota > Dehalococcoidia > Lucifugimonadales > Lucifugimonadaceae > VGZT01. Next base: position 1,961 of record JACPRT010000071.1, read on the forward strand.
CGGTGCTAGCATACGCCGCCGTATCCGGTACGCCCGGCGCCCGTTTCTGAACTGGGAGGCGTCATGTTCCGCCTGTCCGCATGCCTGTGGTCGCTGCGCCAGCCGCCGCGTGACGCGGTCGCACGCGTCCGCCTGGCCGGCTTCGATTACGTGGACCTGCGGTCCGACTGCTGGTCCGGCATCGCCGATCGTGCCGACGCCGAACGGCTGGGCGTCAGGGTCCCCTGTGTCGGGATCACGCCGGTCCAGATGGAGGCGGGGCTCACCCTCGACTCGATCGCCACGAAGGATGCGGGCCGCGCCCTGCCCTTCCTGCTTGGCGCGTTGGAACGCGGGGCGAAGCTGGGGGCAAGCCGGGCGTACATGTTGACGCCTTCGGGCAGAGTCGCGGAAACGTCCTACTACCAGGACTCCATCCGCACCCTGGCCGACAAGGCCTCTGAGCTCGGGCTCAAGCTGTGCATCGAACCGACTCCGGGCCGTGCGCTGGCAAGCTCGGCGGAGGTGCTCGCATTCGTGCGTAAGCTTGGCCATCCCGGTCTCTACGTGCTGATCGACCTGGGCCACAACCTCATAACGAATGAAGACCCTGTGGAGGCCGTGCGGGCCGCGGTCGACCGCCTTGGCTACGTGCACATCGACGACAACGACGGCAAGAGCGACCTGCACCGGGCGCTTTTCGACGGCGTCCTTAAGCCGACGGTGATGGCTGCGTTCCTTCAGGCCCTCCAGGAAAGCGGCTACGACGGCACGATTGGCATCGAAATCAGGAACAGCCTTCCCGCCCCGATGAGCGCGGTGGTCGCCGCCCGTGACTACGTCGTCGAATGGGGCCGGAGCAAGACGCTGCCAGCCTGACTCCTTTGCTAACATAGGCCTCTGGCCAGGACTCGTGACCAAGGATCCGCATTTGGCCCGCGTTCGCCTCATGTACTGGAAAGAAATCCCGTTGCAGGTGCAGGCGGCCGACGGGGCCCGGCAGGTGTCCCGCCCCCTCGATCCCCGGTTCCAGCAGGGTGCGGACGCCATCGCCATGTTCGACGGCAGTCACGGGACCGACGCATACCTGGACGGGTTTGGCTGGGGGCCGTATATGGAAGTCGAGGGCGAGCCTGCGGAAGCGGCGGCGGCCCTTGCCGACCGCATCAACCAGAAGTTCCCGCAGGATTTCGTGGCCCGCCTGAGGGACCTCCAAATGGAGGGCAAGCGCGACCCACTGCCGGGCGCAGTCGATGAATGGTTTCGGGAATAAGGACTTTGGCGCAGACCACGACCATCGAAGGCAGGATCCTTGCCCGCCTTGCGCGAGGCGAGGTGCTGGTCGGCGACGGCGGCACGGGCACCTACCTGCAGCAGCACGGGCTGGAGCCCGGCGGCTGCCCCGAAGAGTTCAACCTGACGCATCCGGAGATCATCCGCCAGATGGCCGCCGAGTATTTTGCGGCCGGTTCGGATTTCGTGCTGACCGACAGCTTTGGCGGCAATCGTTTCATGCTCAAGAAGTACGGCCACGCCGAGCAAGCGCGTGAGATCAACCGTCGTGCGGCGGAGCTGGCAAGGAGCGCCGCACCTCCCGGAAAATTCGTCGTCGGCTCCATGGGGCCGACGGGAGAGTTCCTGGAACCCCTCGGAAACGTGTCGGAGAAGGTGATGTACGACGCCTTCGTCGAGCAGGTCAAGTCGCTCGAAGAGGGCGGGGTCGACGCGGTGGACATCGAGACGATGACCGCGATCGAGGAGGCCACGCTCGCGGTGCGGGCGGCCAAGGAGAACACGAGGCTGCCGGTGTTCGCCACCATGGTCTTCGACAAGGGCCCGCGCGGCCTGTTCACGATGATGGGCGTCACGCCGGAACGAGCGGTGAAAGGGCTGAAAGCCGCCGGCGCCGACGTCGTGGGCACGAACTGCGGCAATGGCATCGAGGTCATGGTCGAAATAGGCCGCCGCTTCCGGGCGGCCACCGACGGGCCGGTCATGGTCAAATCGAACGCAGGGATCCCCAGCATCGTCGACGGCGGCATCGTGTACCCAGAGACGCCCGATTTCATGGCAATACGGTTCAAGTTGCTGGCGGACCTCGGGATCAACGTGGTAGGCGGCTGCTGCGGGACTGGCCCGGCGCACATCGCCGCCCTGTGCAAGGCGATTGGCAGGTCCTGAGCCGATCGCGGCCGGAGCGAACGACATGGCCACGAAAACGGCGCTCGAACGACTGCACGTCAAGGACGTGGTCCGGCGCTACGGCCGCTGCCTTGAGCTGGCCGGCCTCGACCCTCACTTCCACGACATCTCCGTGGGCCTGTACCTCAAGAACGGGTTATTCACTGTCTGGACCTTTAGCAGGCGCGCGGGCGTGGAGGGTCGCATCGAGCAGATTCGAGACCTGGTCTGCTCGTTTGGCGGCATGGCGCCCGTGGCCGGGACGATCAACCAGGCGCGCTACGCGTGCGGCAATAGCCATGAGCCCGCGATGAAATTCCTGGTGATGGAATGCGTCGAAAAGCGGCCCGACCGCAACCTCGGCGAAGGCGCAATCACGTTGCGGGACACCAAGACCAGGATGACGCTCACTGCGACCCCCCGCCAGGCCGACGGGCGCTGGGTGTACGCGATGAGCGCCGAGGGAGAGGGCGCGGACAACCCCACCATGCGGCTGCGGGCGGTTGTCGGCGGCTTCATGCGCTACGGTGGCGCGGAGCGGGTGTCGCCCACGGAGTTCACTCTCCCGTGCGGGCAGCGCCACGATCCGCTGGTCCGGCTCCTCCTGCCATACGCGCGCAACGTCACCTCGGTCGAGGACCTGCTCGACGCGGATGCATTGCGCGGCCAGATGACCACTCAGACGCTCGGTTTCTCGAGTTCGGTATAGGTCCTGGAGGAGGTCGCCATGGCGGTCAAAGAGACGATGACGCCCAGGGAGCGGGTGCTTGCAGCCCTCGCCGGGAAGCCGGTCGACCGGCCTCCGATAGCAAACCCAACCAACGTGATGACCGTCGAGCTGATGGACCTGGTCGACGCGCCCTTCCCTGACGCAAACCGCGACCCAGAGATGAACGCGCGTCTCGCCGCAACGGGCTACACCGAGCTGGGTTTTGACTCGATCACCCCGTATTTCACGATCATCCAGGAGTCGTCCGCGCTCGGCTGCGAGATGCAGTGGGAGCAGAAGGACAACTGGCCCACGGTGCGCATGACCCGCCCGATCTGGAACGGGCCCGACGATATCCATCTCCCGAAGGGGTTTCTACAGCACCAGGACACCCGCGCCATCGTCGATTCGATCCGGATCCTCAAGCGCGACTACGGGCGCGACGTGGCGATCATCGGCAAGACCATGGGCCCATGGACGCTCGCCTATCACGTCTTCGGAGTCGAAAAATTCCTTCTCATGTCGATCGACGACCCGGCGAAGACGATGAAGTGCCTGGAGAAGCTCAAGGAGATCTCGGTCGTGTTCGGCATCGCCCAGATCGAGGCAGGCGCGGATGCCCTGACGTTCCCGGACCACGCGACTGGCGACCTGGTATCGGGCGAGTACTACCGCAAGTTTCTGCAGGACATACACGTCGAGATGGTGGGCCGCCTGCCAGTGCCTCTGATCCTGCACATCTGCGGCAACACCCTCGACCGCATGGGCTACATCTCCCACACGGGGATGGCGGCGTTCCATTTCGATTCTCGGAACGACCCTCAGAAGGCCATGGATGCGGTCGGCGGCCGCATCAGGCTCGTGGGGAACATCAATAATCCGGTGACCCTGTACTCGAAGGGGCCGGAGACGGTCCGTGAGGAGGTCTACCGGGCGCTCGAAGCCGGGGTGCAACTCATTGCGCCGGAGTGCGCTATACCGCTGCGAACGAAGCTGGAGAACCTGCTCGAGATCCCCGCCGCGGTCAAGGACTGGGCGGCCGAGCGGATGGGAAACTAGGACAAACCAGGACAGGGAATGACGCTCACTCACGAAGGTCTCAAACAGGAATTCGCCTACGTCACCCGGGAGGGCGAACGCCTCCACATCGGGGAGACGTTCGAGCGCGCCGACTCCTTCATGCAGGAGGTCTCCTACAACCTGATCATCGGCAATAACCACGAGGTCGATCGTCTGGTCAGAGAAGCGCTCGGCAAGGGGTACTCGGCGAACACGATCCTCGACGACGGCCTGATCGCCGGCATGGCAATTGTGGGCGTCAAGTTCCGTGACAACATCATCTTCGTGCCTGAGGTCCTCATCTCGGCCCGGGCGATGAAGGCCGGGATGGCCCACCTGGAGCCGATCCTGTCGGCGTCGGGCGTCGAGCCCATCGGCACCGTGATCATGGGCACCGTGAAGGGCGACCTGCACGACATCGGCAAGAACCTGTGCATCATGATGCTGCGCGGGGCGGGCTTCGTCGTCCACGATCTGGGCGTCGACACCAAGCCGCAGCAGTTCATCGACGCGGTCGTCCAGCACAAGGCCCAGCTCGTGGGCATGTCCGCGCTGCTGACGACCACGATGCCCAACATGGGCAAGACGATCCAGGCGTTCGAGGAGGCAGGCCTCCGCGACAGCGTCCGGATCATGGTGGGCGGCGCGCCGGTGACGGCGCGGTTCGCCGAGGACATGGGCGCCGACGGCTACGGGACCAATGCGATCGAGTGCGTCGAGCGGGCCAAGGAACTGGTCGGGGCGAAGGTTTGATCCCGGAGCAACAGGTCCCTTCGACCCCGGTCGACCCGGCAAAGGTGCGGGCAAGCCTCGCTCGGCTCATGGAGATATACCGCGGGATCGCCGAGAAAGCCGACGAAGTCTCGACGCGCCGCTGCCCTTATAAGAACGCCCGGTCGCGCTGCACGGCAGTGTTCAAGTGCCGGAACCAGTACTTCACGCGGGTACCGGGCGACCTGCCTGTCTGCACTGGAAGCGATAAGCTCGACTACAGGAAGGCGTGGGAGACCGAGGAGCGCCTCGGCCCTGCCTGACTCATGTCCCCTCTGAAACACGGCGACCGCGAACTCGCGCTGGTTGCCGGCAAGACTCTGTTCGACTACGCCGACGACCTGCACGTGCGCGTGCCGACGTCTTGCGCGCGCAATGGCGACTGCCACGAGTGCATCGTCGAAATCCGGCGAGGCATGGATGCCCTCTCTCCCCTCACCCCGCCGGAGTCGTTCCTCCGCGGAAACTATCGACTCGCCTGCCAGGCCATGGTTATCGATCCCGCTGCGATCGTCGATTTCAACATCCTGCGCCGCCAGCCCAAGATCCTGACGCAATCCGTCCGGCGCACGTTTCCGCTAGACCCGCTCACGGTGCGGCGCAGCGATGCCGTAGTCTGGCTGGGCGAGCGGGGTGGCGGTCCGGAGGGCGTGCACCTCGACGACTACACGGGGGCGATCTACGGGCTCGCCATCGACCTTGGAACGACTACCGTCGTCATGCACCTGGTCGACCTCGAAACAGGCGCGATCGCCTACACGACCTCGTTCGAGAACCCGCAACGTTTCGGCGGCAGCGACATCATGCACCGGATCTCGTACGACGGCGGCGAGTTCCACGGCGAGCTGAGGCAGGTCGTCCACTCGTCCGTCAACTTTGAGATCGGCGACATGGTCAGGCGGCTCAAGATCCGCCGCCGCCAGATCTTTGAGATGGTCGTGGTCGGGAACTCGACGATGCGCGATCTCTTCTTCGGGCTGGACGTGCAGTCGATCGGCGAGAAGCCATACAAGTCCCTGATCGAGCATGAAATGCTCGCAGGGAAGCGTTCGACGACCGCCCTCGACGTGAAGGCCGGCGACCTCGGCATCCGGATCCATCCCCAGGCCAACGTTTACGGAGGGCCGCTGATCGGGAGCCATGTAGGCGCCGACATTTCGGCAGACCTCCTCGCGATCGCCATGGACGAGCAAGAGGATCCGGTCGTCCTGGTCGATGTCGGCACGAACACCGAGGTCGTGGTCGGCAACCGCCACCGGCTGCTTGCGGCGTCGTGCCCGGCCGGTCCCGCGTTCGAGGGCGGCGCGATCACGTACGGCATGCCCGGCTACGACGGCGCGGTCGAGACGTTGAAGCTGGTCGATGGCCGCGTGGAGTACCGCACTATCGGCGATCAGGAGCCTCAAGGTGTCTGCGGTTCGGGCCTCATCGATCTGCTTGCCGAGCTTCGGCGGACCGGCGCGATGAACGAGCTCGGTGTCCTTTCGGGTGGAAGACGCGAGTTCGAGTTCGTGCCCGGAAAAGGGATCACGATTTCGCGGTCAGACATCAGCGCGCTGGCGCAGGCGAAGTCGGCGAACTACTGCGGCCAACAGATAGTGCTGCGCCGATACGGGCTGCCGGTCGATGCCTACAGCAAGCTGTACCTTGCAGGCGGCTTCGCGAACTACGTCGACGTGGACAACGCCCTCGCGATCGGGTTCATCGCAAACCTGCCGCGGGAGAGGATCGTCAAGGTCGGCAACGCTTCGCTGGAGGGTGCCACGGTGATGCTGTTGTCTGGCACACTGCGGCGCAAGGCTGAGGAGATGGCCCGGACGATCGGACATGTCGAACTGGAGACGGAGCCGGACTTCTTCGACCTGTTCGTGGAGGGCTGCCACTTCAAGCCGATGTTTCCGTCGGGTAGGTGATCTCCATTTCGCTTCGGTCCGCTCGTGGGCGCGTCCTTGTTGCTCATCATGACGGGCGACGTCAAGCGTCTCTGGGGGGCACCAGGCACTCCCCTTTTGGTCCGCGCGAATTCTGATATCGCGCCTCATATCTGATTCGGCCCGAATCCGATACCAGTTTGCGGACCCGTCGCAATCTGATATCACGGATCAAATCTAATCTGGCGCGTTTCTGATACCAGTTTTCAAATGACCGGAAAGGACCCCCGGTCCCCTTTCTCGCCGTCGACCGTCGACGGAGTTCCGCCGCCTCACGGTCATGTCATCCCGACGCGCTCAGGCGATGGAGCGGATCTTCCGGACCCATACCGCGAAGGCGGCCATGAAGTCCGTCACCTGCTTGCGGACGGCCTCGTCGAGCAGCTTGCCGGTCTCGTCGAACTTCTGCCGGGCGGATGGCACGACCACCGTGGGTTCGATCATCACGTAGGACCTGGTCTCGGCCAGCACCTGGCGCAGATGCAGCTGCGCCCGCGCGGTTCCCGCGACACCGCCGGTCCCCATGATCCCGATCGGTTTGCGAGCCAGCGACGCATTGGTCACGCCCTTCGGACTCCTGCCAGCCCAGTCGAGCGCATTCTTGAGCACGCCCGGGATCGAATGGTGATACTCAGGCGTTGCGAACAGGATGCCGTCGGCCGCAGATATCGAGTTCTTCCAGTCGACGACCGCGGTGGGATCGCCCTGCTTCTCGACATCGCCGTCGTAGAACGGGATCGCCCGGATGTCATAGCGCTCGATCCTGAGTTCAGGAGGGGCGCTCTCGATCGCGAGGCACAGCAGCGCGGAATTGTAGGAAGCGGCCCGGAGGCTGCCGGAAACCGCAAGGATCTTCAGATTCCCAGGCTGGGTCATTTATTTGCCTCGTGCTCGCCGGGGCGGCGTTGCGTATCAGGTGGCATGCAGACGTTTGATGGCATCCGAACAGGGTACCGTACGCGGCGGGCATAATATCGGGGCTCTTCAAGCCGGGGCCCATCGAGGAGGCCAGAGTGACGAAGCCGAGATTCAAGGCGCTGACCACCGATTACACCTGGCCGAGCGTGGAGCCGGAGCGGAAAGTACTTGCCGCGGCAGGGGTCGAACTGGTCGTCGCGCCCGCGTCCGACGAGGCGACGCTGGCGCGAATGGCCGAGGACGTCGACGCTATCCTCTTCTGCTTCGCCAAGGTGACACCGGCCGTGTTGCGCTCGGCCCGCAAATGCGTGGTGGCCTCGCGCTACGGCATCGGCGTCGACAACATCGACCGCGCCACATGCAACGAGCTGGGGATCGTCGTCACGAACGTCCCGGACTACTGCATGGACGAGGTCACCGACCACGTCATGGCGATGATCCTCGCGTTCAACCGGGACCTGAACAGGTTGGATTCTGCGGTCCGGCAAGGTGGCTGGGGCAAGACTCCCCTGCCCGCCCATTCCCGGCGGCTGCGTAACACGGCGCTCGGTATTGTGGGTATGGGGCGAATCGGACGTGCGCTCGTGCCGAAGGCGAGCGCCTTCGGAATGAGCATCCTGTCGCACGACCCTTACGTGACGCAGGAGGCGGCGCCGTCCGGCGTGCGGATGACGACGCTGGATGACCTTCTGAAGACCTCCGACTTCGTCACGGTGCACTCGCCGCTGACGGAGCAGACGCGAGGGCTGATCGGGCGTCGCCAGTTGCGGCTCATGAAGCAGACCGCATTCCTGGTCAATGCCGCCAGGGGGCCCCTGGTCGACGAGCACGCGCTGGTTGAAGCCCTTCAGGCAGGCACGATTGGCGGCGCCGGACTCGACGTCCTGGAGACCGAGCCTCCCCGCGCCCGCAGCCCGTTGCTGAAGCTGCCGAACGTGATCATGACGCCCCACACCGCGTTCTATTCCCAGGAATCGTTGCTGGAGCTCGAGACCCGGACCGCACGTGAGGTCATCCGCGTGCTGAACGGACAGCGGCCTGAGAACTGGATCAATCCTGAGGTATCGGGACGAACGCGGGCGAAGCTTCCCTGAGGTCGGGAGATGGGCGGGCGCTCTTGAGCTGCTCGCGGATTGCGGCGAGCGACCTGCGGGCGCCCTCGGCTGTCCCCTCCGGCAGCGGTTGAGCGCTGTAGGCGGCGCGGGATGCCGCGCTGGCGAGTTCCGCCATCTCGCCGGCGATTGCGCCGAAGCGGACGCGAACCTGTGTCGAGTAAGTCGAGTATGACTCCTGCGGCATCCGCCGCCTGAATCCCGCCCTGGCGATCTGCACCTCCGCGCGCCTGAAGGCGTCGCGCACGGCGCGCCGGTCCAGGTCGTCCAGTGACGCGTACTGGCGCCGCATCGTGATTGCGTGTTTTCGGCCGCGCAGCCACCGCAAGGACAGCCAGACCATCGTGGCCATGGCCGCGAGGGCGACCAGCGCAACCATCGCCTCGATCCCGCGGCCCAGGAACTTGAACGTTTCCGCGATCGCACTGGCCGGCGCGCGGGTCGCGCTCTGCGCCAGATTGTCGCCAAACCGGTGGTCCAGCAGGAAACCGAGACCGCCTGCAGGCGCGGGCCGTGTCGTGGCCGTCACCGTCGGCACGTCTGTGCGAGGCGCCGGGTCGAACGGCACCCAGCCTGACTTGTCGAAGTGCACCTCGGCCCACACGTGGGCCTCCTTGCCAGTCACCGTGTTGGCGCCGGAGAGCGGGCTGTAATCGCCCGGCATGTACCCGGTCGCAAGCCGGGCGGTAAGGCCGGAAGCGCGCGCCATGAGCACCATGGCAGTCGCGAAGTCCAGGCTGGAGCCGGGCGCCTCGCCGAAGACGAATTTCTCGAGCGGCGCCGACGACTCCAGATGGCTGGGCGCAGCTTCGTCGAGTTCGAGCTGGTGAAGGTAGCTCGCGATTGCCGACGCCCTGTCGAAATGGGTCGTCGAATCCCTGGTCACCTGCGCTGAAAGGGCGTGCAGGTATCCAAGACCTTCCGGGATCTGGGCGTAGCGCTGGTCTACCCAGCGTGAACGGTCGTTGCGCAGGCGGTCGGTCGAGAGCGGTGGCTGAGACGATACGACCTGGTAAGTCGCGCCATCCGTGAGGGCCGGACGGTCGTCTTCGCCTCGCGGTACCGCGGCGGCGACTGGCTCGTAGCCTGCGAGCACCGTCTCGCCCACGTCGTGGTGGATGAAGAATGTCTGCAGATAGCGGGTGTCGTCCTCGCTGCGCGGGCGTCGCCTCTGGGTCGCGGGCGGGAGGCCGTCGGTCTGCTCCTTGCCGCTGGCAAGCCACTGGCCCTGACCGTCGGCACCGGCGGCGGGATCGAACTGGTCGTAGGTGCGGCCGCGCCAGTAGCTGGCGACCGGGGACCGGACGTACATCACGACCTCGTCGGTCATCGGTCCGGGCGGGGTAAGCGGTTCGGCGATCATGACCTCCGCCGTGAGCCCGTCCTTCTTGCCCAGCTCCTGCACGCCGGCCATCCCGGCGCCTCCGGTCGCCTGCCCGCCGCCGACCGTGTCGGCATCGCCGTCCTCGCTGATGCCGCCCGACAGCCCGTCCAGGTTTGCCTGGCGCTCCTTCGTGAGCTGCTTCGCCGCCTCGGGCGACAGCGGCGGGACGTCGCCCTGCTCCGCCCCCGAGAACGGAAGCACCGCAAACTGCGGCGCGTGTGGTGTCTGCGCTGCGTTCCATGGCATGGCCAGGAAGGCGAGCACGCCCAGCGTGATGACGCCTGCGGTGATCCCGCCCCATACTGCGACGTGTGCGGTGCGGCTCGAAAACCCCACCGCCAGGACTCCCTGCAGCTCGTCTTCGAGCCACGCCCTCGCCAGGAATGCCCCGGTGATGAGCCCGAATACGATCAGGAACGGGGCGAACATGCCCGCGAAGGCGATTTCGCTTGCGAAGAACGTAACGATCCCGGCGAAGATCAGCTGCGTGTACAGACTTGCGCGCGTGCGGAGGTCGAACGCGGACGCCGCACCGGTCGCCAACAGGAAGTAGGTGACCGGAAGGCGGTCGCCCCGGATGGCGGCGACGAGGTCGTTCCGCATGTAGATGCCGAGAGCGACGATGAATACGCCGATCGCAAGCGACACGATCGGGATGCTTCGGCCCGCGCGCTTGTGGCTGAAGTAATGGCCGGTCGCGATCAGCGCGAGCGCTATGAGAGGAATTGGGGGAGGAGCCCCAACCGCCATCAGGGTCAACACCGACCAGGCGGCCGCCATGAAGGAAAGGCCCCTGAGCCACGCCGATCGTTCCGGGCGATCGGAGAACACCCTGCGAAGGAGACCGGCCTGCGGGCGTGCAAGGTCTCGTGCGGCCGCGCCGGAGGTTATGGCAATGCCCGAAGCGGTGGCGGTGTTCGCCGTACCCGGAAAGCGGCCTCCGATTGTTCCCGTTGCTCCCGTCATGCGACTCGCTCCGCCAGCTTCGATTCGACAGCGCCGCGGTCGATAGCCTCCACGCCTCGTGCCAGCTGGCCGCGCCTGCACATGACCGCCGGAACCCCGGCTACGGACAACGCCCGCAGGGCGCTCGCGGCGGCGTCGCCGCTGGCGAATCCCTCCATGACGACCGCCGCCGTCGCAACGCCGCGATGCGCCGCGGAGGCCATCGCGGCTACCTGCGCGTAGTGGGCGCCGGAAACGATCGCCAGCATCCGGCTGCCGGGCTCGGCGGCCTGGAGCGAATCGGCCATCGCCGGCGAAGTCGTCGATTGAATGAGCGCGAGCCGTGTCATCAGTTCCGTCCAGTCATAGAACACGTCACGGTTGGTCCCGGTAAGGCCGAGCTGGACCGTCCCGCCCCGCGCCAGCACCAGCTTTGCGACGCTGGCGGCGATGCTGATGGAGTACTCGAGCGTCGTGTCGCCCCCTTCGCCCAGAAGTGCGCCGGTCTCGAAGGCGATCGTCAGGGTCTCCTCGGATCCGGAGTCGAACTCTTTGACAGTGGGACGCCCCGTGCGAGCGGTGTTCTTCCAGTGCATGTCCCTCATGGCGTCACCGGCGACGTACCGGCGGGAACCGGCCACTTCGTCGCCACGGCGGGCGGGGCGCCGGCCAGGTTGCTCACCGTTGAGGGCATCCAGGAGTTTCAACTGGCGCAAAGGTAGCCACATCGGATAGACGAGGACCCTGGCGCTGACCGCGGGCCGTCGCCTGGCCCGGAAGAGACCGAAGGGCGCCCGGCATTCGATCCTGATCTCGTCGATCGATTGCCATCCCCGCCTGGCGCACTCGATCTGGCCGCTCATCTTGCCAGACGAGCGAGCCGGCACGTGCGCCAGAAAGAACCGAGCGGGAGTCCCACCTTCGGAGATTGTCGGGCGTGCCGATGCGGCTACGAAGAGGCGCGGGTACGGAGCGCGGTTCTCGAGGGCGATGTGCAGGTCGACCGCGTCCCCTGCCACGGGCGCGATCTCCGAAGCCGAACGCCGTCGCGGCGTAAATCCGGCGGAGGCTTTCAGCCTGGCCACGCTCAGCTGTGGCAGAACGGCAGATAGCACCATCGTACCCGCCAGGACGGCATCCGCAATGTGCAGCCACCCTACACGCGTCGCGCTCGCGACGAAGAAGCCAATGATCGCGACGACAAGGAGGCCGATGCCTCGCCTGGTGATCACCGCTAAGCCGGCACCACGATTCGTGACAGGATTTCTGTGACGATTTCGATCGGCGGCCGCTCGTTGCCGGGCGCCAGTATCAGCCGGTGCGTCAGGACATATGGCGCAGTCGCCTTGACGTCTTCGGGAGCGACGTAGCTGCGCCCTTCGATGGCGGCCCACGCCTGGGCGGCCCGCTGCAACGCCGCGCCGCCGCGCGGGCTCACGCCGTGCGCCACGCCCATCGCCGTGCGCGTGGCGGACACTACGTCGACGATGTACTGCTTGACCGGTGTGGCCACCTCGATCCTGCGCACGAGGGACTGCATCTCGCAGACTCGGGATCCTGTTATCACCGGCCTGGCGGCGGGCATGCCCATCTGCGACCTCCCCAGGATTTCGACTTCATCCTCCCGGGACGGCAGGCCCATTCGCATCGAGATGAGGAAGCGGTCCAGTTGCGAGTCCGGAAGCGGGAACGTCCCGTGGCTCTCGGCCGTGTTCTGAGTGGCGATGACCATGAACGGCGTTGGCAGCGGGCGAACGTTGCCTTCGACGCTGACCTGCCGTTCGGCCATGGCTTCGAGGAGCGCAGCTTGCGTGCGGGGCCCTGTACGGTTGATCTCGTCGGCCAGCACGATGCTTGCGAATATCGGACCGGGGAGGAAATCGAAGGTGAGCGACCTCATGTCGTAAACGGAAGTCCCGGTGACGTCGCTGGGCAACAGGTCGGGAGTGAACTGGATTCGCTTGAAGGAGCAGTCGATGGACTGGGCCAGCGTCTTGGCCAGGAGGGTCTTGCCGACCCCGGGCACGTCCTCGAGCAGGACGTGGCCTTCGGCCATCAGGCCCAGGGCTGCCAGGCGGATCGTGCGGCCGGAAGTGACAACGATCCCCGCTATGTTGTTGTGGAGCCTTTCCACGTCGACCGAGAACTGCAGGAGCTCGGAGGCGGACGGCGACCCCGGGGCGGCCGGGGCATGTCCTTGCTTCTCATCCGCTGCCGGCCGGGAGTGCTCGCTCGTGGTCAACCGCTCCACCTTTCGTTTGCATTGGGTCCCCGTCAGCCAGCCCTTCACATGCGGAGTCTGCCGCCGCACGTCGCTGAGGGGACAGAAGGCATCGTCCGCTTCCCGGCCAGAATCGTCGTCGGCGAATCCCGCGGTGGCCGGTTAGTGCTAGCCCGCAAGCACACCCGGCGGCCTTCATCCATCACCGACCCGCCACCGAACCTCCACCCATTTCCACCGGGTATCAATTGTTTGCAACCGTAGCGTTGCCCTACCGTTGCTGTATCGGCGATGCAGCAGTCGAAGCGACGCCGGGACCGCTGAAAACCGGGGGCGGTCATGCAGACCGAGGTGGTCCGGGAGGGCAAAGGAAATGGTGTTCTGGAGCAGGCACAACGCAGCGACCGCTACTCCCGTTGCCCCGAAGACCGCCGCCCGCGCACGAGCGAAGGCAGGTTCTCGGACTCGGATCCTGGTGATCGACTCCGACCCGCTTGTCCGCCGCGTTCTCGAGGTCGCGATCGGGACGCTCGGCGATTACGAGGTGGCGACGGCCAGCGACGGCCAGCAGGGCATGGCAATGATCGAGGCTTACCGCCCGCACTGCGTCCTCGTGGACCTGCTGGTCCCGGGCGTGGACGGGTTCACGATCCTTGCCCGCCTGGGCCACCGGTCGCGGCGTCCCGATCGGCTGATTGTCAGCAGCGGCGTCATGGACAGCGGGATGTTCCCTCACCTGCTTCGTCTTGGGGCCGATGCCGTGCTGCCCCGCCCGTTCCGGCTCGCCGATCTGGCATCGGCTCTCGGTCTCCGTGAAAAGCAGCCTTCGCTGCAGTTCGTGGCCTACTTGAACTAGTCAGTCTGCAGCCATTTCGTTCCGGGGCCGGACCCTGCAACTTCCGGCGCCCGTGGATCCGCTGGCCGTCTCGACGCCTCCACCCCCAAACGAGACGGCCAGTGTGTTTAGTATCATTTGCCCGCCCGGACAAGGACGGCTGGCTGACCCTTGTTCCGTGGCGGGAGGACGCGATGACGGCTCCGATTCGCGAACGGCGAGCGCGACGTGCTGCGGCTGACGACGTTGCTCTGATCGGCCATCTGATGCGGCGGGCAGCTTTCGGGGCTCGGGCCGAGCACCTCGAGCAGCTGGCCCGCAAGAGCTACGGAGCCGTGGTCGACGATCTCGTCAACCCCGAGCGGTTCCCGCCGCTCGAAGAGGACCTGCTGGAGCGGTTCCACTCCGACCAATCCGACGACGAATCGACCGGCTGGACAGCCACACGCTGGTCGTTCCAGATGATCAACTCGCCGCGCCCGCTCGAGTTCAAGATGGCGCTGTTCTGGCACGGTCTGTTCGCGACGGCCGTATCGAAGGTCACGAACAACCCGATGATGCGGAACCAGTACCAGATGCTGCGGGAGAATGGACTTTCGGACTTCCGAACCATCCTGCAGAGACTCGCCCGCGACCCGGCGATGCTCTACTGGCTCGACCAGCAACAGAACCACGCCGCGGCGGTGAACGAAAACTGGGGCCGAGAGCTTCTTGAGCTCTTCAGCATGGGGCGAGGCAACTACACCGAGGACGACGTCAAGGCCGCGGCGCGGGCGTTCACGGGCTGGACTCTTGACCAGACGTTCCCCAGGTACCCGTCCGGCTATTACGACGTCAGGTTCGTGTACCGGCCTGAGGATCACGATGAGACGCCCAAGACGTTCCTCGGGCGCACCGGCAACTTCAACGGCGACGACATCATCGACATCATCCTCGAACAGCCGGCGACGGCTCACTACCTGGCGCTCCATCTGTACAAGTTCTTCGTCTCGGATGAGCCCAATCGCGACGAGGTCGAGGCGCTCGCACAAACGCTTACGGAGTCCAGATTCGACATCCGGGTCACGCTGAAAGCGATGTTCCTTTCGGAGTACTTCAGGCAGGCGCGATTCAAGCGGGTCCGAAGCCCGGCCGAGCACGTGATCGCCACGGTACGGATCGCGGGCCGGTACACGAATGCCTGGGAGCACGGCATCGATGGTCTCGAAGATGCGATAGGACGCATGGGCCAGCAGCTGCTCAACCCCCCGACGGTCGAAGGGTGGCACCCGGGCAGGGAGTGGATCGACTCGGCGTATCTGATCGAACGGGTGAACTTTGCCGCAGACATGCTCGGCGACCCGTCGGCGCCTGGCGTGGTGGCGATCTCACGGCGGATAGCTGGCGGCCGATCGGGCATCGAAGCTCTCGCCCTGGTCGACGCGGTCCTTTACGAGATGGGCGCGCTGATGCTGTCGCCCGCCGCGAAGCAGGCGATCATCGAGAACCTCGAGCTGGTGGGGGAGGTCGCGTGCAACCCACCTGAGGTCTTCGCGAACACCGTGGCACGAGTCTGCAGGACGATATCGACGGCCAGGGAATTCCAGCTGGAGTAACGATCAGATATGCCTATCCCGCCTGTGCTAGTCGTCCTTCAGCTCTCGGGCGGCAACGACTTCATGAGCACGGTGGTGCCATTCGGCGATCCCCATTACTACGACTTCCGCAAGACGGTCGGAGTTCCGGAGGACCGGGTCCTCAAGATCGACGACCGGGTGGGGTTCAGCCCGGTCATGACTGCTTTCAAGGAAATGTACGACCAGGGCAAGGTGGCCGTGATCCAGGGAATCGGCTACCCCAGCCCCGACCGCTCGCACTTCAGGTCGATGGACATCTGGCACACCGCCGAGCCGTCGAAGATCATCGCCGACGGCTGGCTCGGCAAGGCGATCCACGAGCTCGACCCGCAGAAGCAGAACGTTTGCACGGGCGTCAGCTTTGGCCAGGGGCTGCCGAGAGCCATGTACTTCTCCGGCACGCCGGTCATTTCGGTGGCGCACCTCGAGAGCTACGGGCTGCTCACGACGCTCGCCGGCAATGAGCAGCGCTCCGCGCTCAACGCCTTCACGCGCATGTACGCCCCGGAGGAGTTCGGTGAGGCGAGCCTGGTCCTCGGCCACATCGGCCAGACCGGCCGCGACGCCCTGACCGGCGCCGACATGCTCAAGGTGGCGCCGCAGAGGTATGAGTCGAACGTCGAGTATGCGAACGATCCGCTGTCACAAAGCCTCAAGGGAATCGCCCAGGTCCACCTCGCCGGCATCGGCACCCGGATCTTCTACGCACAGCACGGCGGCTACGACGTCCACGGGTCGCAGCGTCAGACGCAGCCAAGGCTGTGGAGCCAGGTCTCGCGGGCCGTCAGCGACTTCTTCGCCGATCTGCACGCACACGATGCCGCCGATAACGTGATCATGATGGTCTTCTCGGAATTCGGCCGGCGGGTGCGCGACAACGGCAACGGGACGGACCACGGCTCGGGCGGAGGCGCGTTCCTGATCGGCGACCGCGTTGCCGGCGGCCTCTACGCCGAGTACCCCTCGCTGGCGCCCGATAAACAGGCCAGCGGCGACCTGGCGTTCAACAACGACTTCCGCACGCTCTATTCAACGGTGCTCGAGAAATGGTTCGGGCTCGACGCGACCCCGATCGTCAACGGGAGCTTCGAGCAGTTCGAGGGTATCGTCAGATGACCGGAGTTGCCGACCGGCCGGCCAGAAAAGTGGAACGCATGCGCACGACGAAGGCGAAGGCGCTTTGGCCGGCGCCTCTCAGCGCCGCGATTCCTGCACCTCGTGCGCCGTACCAGGACCGCTATCCGACGCTGTTCCGGCGGGGTCACCAGTTCGAGATAGCGCTCGGCCAGAGGCTGGCGCTCGGTGGGTTCAAGGGACCGACCGACGTCGCGTTCGGGCCGGACGGCTGGCTGTATGTCATGAACCGGTACCCGAACGACGGCCACCTGGCCGGGGTGCGCTGGGTTCAGGTAAATGTGAAAGACGACGGCTTCGAGTTCGAGGTAGTACCGAAGGACCCGCCGGGCAAGCCAGGCGCGACCGGCCACGAGTGGCTCGGATCGCTGCAGATGACCGTCTGCGACAGCCAGGGAGTACTGTACTCCGCCGACGAGCACCGCCACACGGTCGTACGGTGCTCGATCAGGGGCGAGACCCTGGGCTACTGGGGGCATCCGGGCGACAAGCCGGGGCAACTGAACGGCCCCACCGGCATGTGCCTGGATGCCGACGAATCGCTGTGGATCGTCAACACTCTCAACCACCGGGTGGATCACTACACACGCGAGGGGGAATGGCTGGGCGGCTTCGGCCAGCAAGGGACCGGTCCCGGCGAGCTGAACTTCCCGTGGGGCGTGGCCATCGACCCGATCAACGGCACGGTGGTGGTCGCCGACTGGCGCAACGACCTGGTCAAGCGGTTCTCACGCGATGGCAAACTCCTGCAGGTGATAGGCCGGCCCGGCCACGGTGAAGGGGAGCTGCACCGGCCAGCCGGCGTCGCGGAGGACAACCACGGCGACATCTACGTTGCCGATCGCGGCAACAACCGCGTGCTGTCGTTCAACTACCGTGGCATGTTCATCGAGTCGTTCATCGGCGACGCCGTGATCAACGACCGCGGGATGCAGAAGGTCCTCACGAATCTGGACATGGTCCGGATGCGGGACAACATCGAAAACCTGGACCGGGAGAAGCGCCTGAAGGCGCCGGTGTCGGTGCGGGTCGACAACAAGGGCCGGGTCTACATAGCGGACACTGGCCGGTACCGGGTTCAGGTGTATCGCAAGATGTGCAAGGCGCTACGCCCGGACGAAGTGGACCCGCCGACGCTGCACGTCGATCCCGTGCTGACCTGACGTCGGCATCGACACTCACATCGTGCGCAGCACAGTGCCGCGTTCCGATTGCAGGCGAAGCCGGATTTCCTTCGTGCTGAGGCGATTGGCGGGCCACTGGCCTGGCGGGACGTGAGAGAGCCGAAGGAGCAGGCGAGCCAGAAGCGCCGCGTATTCCTTCAGCTCGTTGACGCGGACCTTGTCGAGCGTGTCGGCGCTGCTGTGCCCGAAACCGGCATCGGGGTGCCGGCCAACGAAGCGCCAGCGCCATAGCATCGCCGACGGGATCCCCGCGCAGGCGAAAGGAAACATGTCGCCAGAGGCATCGAGCTGCGCCATCACGTGACATTTCAGGCCGTGCCCGAGCTCATCGAGGCTTCGCTGCACGAGAGCTCGCAACTCCGGAAAGACCAGCGCGACGCCCTTCATGTTCCCGGTGGAAAGCTCGTCCAGGTTGATCATCAACCTCGGGATGGCTTCTTTGCCGTGATGCCTTGCAACATATGCGAACGAACCCTGCAGCGTCTGCTCCTCGGACCCAAAGAAGACGAAACGGATCGTGCGGCCCGGACCGACGCCGAGCTCCGAGCGAAGCCCGCTGAGGAGGCGTGCGGTCTCCAGTACGACCGATGTCCCCGAGCCGTTGTCGTTGGCGCCCGGCGAATCGGGTGTCGTGTCGTAGTGGGCGCCGAGGAGAATGTGTTCACCGGGCCAATGTTCGCCGGGGAGCTCCGCGACGACGTTGCCCGAAGTCGCGGTGAATCGGCGGGACTGCGACACGAGCCGCACCATCGCGCCTTCGACGGCCAGCCTGGCGAGCTCGGCGCCGTCTTCTTTCGTTGTCTGCACGAGCGGCAAGGCGCCGCCGGAGGGTTTGCCGTCCCGCCAGTCGCTCCCGGATATGTGATGGGTACGCCGGCCGCCGCTGGCGCTGGGCGTCACCGCGGCCCTGGCGCCCGCCCCTGCCAGCGCTTCGAGCCGCGAGGCGAACGCTACCGGGTCCGAGAACGGTTCGAGTCCTGCGTTGACCAGGGCGATCGCGCCCCGCAAACGCCGGCGCAGTACGTCAAGTTCGTGGGGCATCCCGTAGCCCGCATCGACCACCGGTCCCGAAACGTCGACTGGCGGAGAAAACAGGGCTGGCCGTGCCTCTGCGCGCCACTGCGGACGGCCTGGCACCTCGATGTTCGAGGCCGCCGATTCCCACGATTCGATCTGGAACCTCTCAACGGCGGGATTTTCCAGTCCGCAGGAATCGAGTTCACCACGTAGATAACTTGCTGCTCTGCGTTCGCCACTGGAGCCGCCCCAGCGCGTGCCGATCTTCCGGCAGAGCATGTTCAAGTAGTCCGGGATGAACGACCCAACGTACGACTCTCCGGTGAGCCAGCGGTCGGCGGAGCGCCAGTCCACGCCCGTCAAATGACTGCCACAGTCCGATCGGATATGCCCCGCCAGTCGACCTCGCGGCCGAGACCGGGGGTCTGCGGCACGTACATGTAGCCCTTCTCGATGCGGTGCGTGTCGCGAAGGAGGCCGGCAAATGCGTGGCGAAGTGCGCGGTCGGGTCCGGTCGGCGGCCACGCGGCCACTTCCCACCAGTCGTCGTTGCGAATGGCGGCGACAACGTGCGGATTGCCACCGTGGCAGTTCATCCCGAACGACTCCGCCAGGTTCGCCAGCTTGAGCTGGCCGGTGATGCCGAGCCCGGTCTGGCGGAGTATGTCCCCGGCTCCGGCGACGACGTATGGCACGGGCATGTACGGCGCCCCCGCCACCGATTCGAGCACCAGTATCGGCAGGTCAAGGGCGTCGCAAAGCCTCTTCAGACCGGCCATGTCATGCTCCTGGAGCGGCTCCTCCATCCAGAGGTAACCAGTTTCTTGAAGGGCGCGGCCGACCTGAATCGCTTCTTCCACCGTGTATTGCTGGACCGGATCGTGCATCAGGGCGAAGTCGTCGCCGACCAGCAGCCTGATCTGGCGTGCGAGCTCGATGTTCTGGCGTACGCCGAGTATCGAATGGTCTTTGAAGCCCTGGAACCCCTCCTTCCTCGCCCGTTCGGCAGACTTCAGGCATTCCTCAAATGGCACCGCAGTCTCGGTCAAGTACGCAGGAACGCGATCGCGAAAGCCGCCAAGCAGCTTGTAGACCGGCAGACCCGCGCGGGCGCCTGCAAGGTCCCAGAGCAGTTCGTCGATGAGAGCGAGCGGCGCGGTCGAGGGCATGTGAAAGTAGCGACGGGCCATCCACATCTTGTGCCAGACGTACTCGCGATTGAGCGCGTCCTGGCCTGTGAGCTCTGATTCCCACTGGGCCTTGAAAACGCGCGCCTCCCACTCGAGGTGCTCTCGACCCCAGCTCACCCCGAAGAGGCCAATCGTCTCCAGGTTTTCCGAGGTCTGCAGTCGCAAGAACGCTGCATAGCCTGGCCGGGCGGGCAGTTTGATCCCGGGTCCCTCGTACGGTCGATGCGTGAACCGTACTTTGCGCGAGCCCGGATACTCCTGCATTCGACGGAGCGGCCGCCACTCCGGCTCGATGGGCTCGGATTCAAGAATCTGTATCTGGACCGCTAGGATTCGCATGGGACCTCACGAAGAGGCGGGCCGCACATCGCATTAACCAGACAGCGATGGTCGAGTCAGCCCGGGCCGGCATTATGACACGTGGACCTGCGGCTTTCGCCTCGTACGGGGCAGTTCTCACACGGTTTCGGAGAGACCGGTCGCGGGGATTGTGGAGGATTGACAGAACCCCGATACTACCCGACGCGCACGGGGCTATGGCGTCGTATGGTGTGCGAAGTGGCGAGGAGGGGGCACCCCATGGGGATGTCGGGTAGTTGGAAGGTCACCATCGTCGGTGGCCTGGCCGCTGTTGCCCTGCTGGCAGCAGCCTGTGGCGGCGAAAAAATCGTCGAACGGACGGTGGTCGTCGAAAAGCCCGTCGAAGTGGTCAAAGAGAAGATCGTCGAGAAGCCGGTCGAGGTAATCAAGGAAAAGATCGTGGAGAAGACGGTGGTGGTCGTACAGACCGCCACGGCGGTCCCCACGCCCGCGGCGGCGCCTGAGTCGGCAAAAATGGGCGGCAAACTCAGCGTCGCACTGGCCGCCGGCATATCCACGCTCGATGTCGGCCGCACGACCGGTACCACCGCGAGCACGCCTTCGTATGCAGTCCAGGAGTTCTTGCTGGCCTACGACGAAAACCTGATCGCGCAGCCGTTACTGGTTGACACGTGGAGCCTCAGCCAGGACTCGAAGAAGTGGAGCTTCAAGCTCAGGGAGGGCATCAAGTTCCACGACGGAACGCCGCTGACCGCAGAGCACGCGGTGAAATCGTGGTTGCGATGGGCCGACCGCGATAACTTCGGCAACACCATCCTCACCTTCGTCGACAAGGTAAATGCGACCGGCGAACTGACTTTCGACGTCAACATGCTGGAGCCGTCCGCGCTGGTCCTCGAGGGAATGGCTCGTATCGGCGGTTATTACCCGGTGATCATCCCGCCGAAGATGTACAACATCCCGGCCGCTACCGGCGCCGACGTCATGATCGGTACCGGCCCGTACAAAGTGAAGCAGTATCTGCCCGGCGACCGCCTGACGGTGGACCGGTATGACGGCTACAAGCCGTCGTCGCTCAAGGCCTCGTTCATGAGCGGCAAGAAGGTTGCGTACTTCGACGAAGTCGCCTACGTGATCGTGCCAGACCAGAACAGCCGGATCGCGGCGCTCAAGACCGGGCAGATCGACATCCTCGATACGGTACCCGGGGACTTCTACAAGGACCTGTCGAAGACAGCTGGCGTGACGGTGCAGATCATCACGAACAACTCGAACCGCCAGGGGGCGTGGATCGACAACGTGGACGGGATATTCAAGGACAAGCGTGTGCGACAGGCATTCGCGATGGCATACCCGGTCGAAGATGCCCTGCGCGCGTCCTTCGGCGACTCGCAGTTTTGGACCGCTTGCCCGTCGATGATGCTGTGTGGAACGAAGTGGGGCAACTTTGCCGACGGTTCACAAGGCATCTACAACGCAAGGGACGTAGCGAAGGCCAAACAGCTGGTCAAGGCTGCGGGCGTTGAAGGCGCCACGGTCATCGTACTCAGTCCCGAGGACTTGCCCATCTACGCCAACCCGGCGTTGATCTCCCGAAAGGTGCTGGAGTCGATCGGTTTCAAGGTCGATTTCAAGGCAACCGACTGGGCGACGCAGACCAACTGGCGCGAGAAGCCCGAGCTCTGGGATGTGTTCCACACCGCAGGTGGCGGCGCATGGGGAGCGAACCCGTTGCTCAACAGCTCCCTCGCGAAGAACAAGTACTGGAACAAGTACCAGGACGAAACCGGGCGCATGACGGCCGGTATGGACAAGCTGGCCCGGGCAACTTCGGCAGAGCAGCAGCTGGCAATCGTGAAAGAGATGCAACTGGTGTTCTGGGAGGATATCCCGTACGTGTCGTTCGGGGACTCCTTCAACACGGCGGCACTAAGGAGCGACGTAGCGAACTCGCGAACCAGCTACGGGATGCCGTTCAACGTGTTCAACTCCTGGCGGGAAAAGAAGTAGGAATAGGTAGGAAGCTGTGGCAGGAGACCCGGCCGGCCGGGTCTCCTGCCGTTTTATCGCCGCGAGCCCGCGGTAAGATCATCACCTTCCCATGACTGGCTACATCATCAAGCGGGTGCTCGCGGCTATCCCGATTCTCGTCTTCGTCGGGCTCGTCACGTTCTCGCTCGTGCATATCGCTCCTGGCGACGCCGCCAACATCATGGCGGGTGACTACGCGGGACCGGACGACGTCAAGAAGATTCGAGCCGAACTCGGTCTCGACAAGCCCCTCGGCCGGCAATTCATAGATTGGGTCAAGAGAACGGCAACCGGAGACCTGGGCCGCTCGATCTTCTCCGGTCAATCGGTTGGCAAGCTCGTGAAACAGCGCCTCAACCCAACGCTGAGCCTGACTGTGGGCGGAGGTTTGCTCGCCGTCCTCATCGGCATTCCGCTTGGGGTAGTGGCCGCGTGGAAGTCGAACACCATTGTGGACCGAGTTGCCCAGGTATTTGCGGCGCTGGGGCTTGCGATTCCCGGATTCTGGCTCGGATTCATCCTCCTCTGGGCATTTGCGGTCAACTGGCGGATCTTTCCAGCGATCGGTTTCGTGAGCATCTTCGACGACGTCGGCGGGTTCTTCCGAAGCATCGCCCTTCCATGCCTTCTGCTCGGAGTCACAGGGTCCGCCGTCCTGGTCCGCATGACCCGTGCATCGCTGCTCGAAGTCTTCCGGGAGGACTACATCCGCACGGCCCGGGCGAAGGGTCTGGGGGAACGTGCCGTGCTCTTCAGGCACGGTCTGCGAGCGGGTGCAATCCCGATCATCACAGTCGTCGGTTTCCTGGCTGCGGGCCTTCTGACCGGAGTGGTGGTCACAGAAACGGTGTTCACCATCCCCGGCGTCGGGCGCCTCGTTGCCGAAGCTGTGCAGCAACGTGACTTCCCAATCGTGCAGTCGTTGCTGATGCTGCTGGCATCGGTCTACGTCCTTGTGAACCTGCTCGTCGACATTGCCTACGCGTACGTCGACCCCCGGGTGAGGCTCTAACGTGGCGGTCGAAGTTGCTGGCCGGCTGCGTCAGGTCGCGGCGGCGGGTCAAGGGATCGGGCTATGGCGGCTGATACGTACGAGGACCACCTTCGCTGCTGGCGCGGCGATCCTCATCCTGGTCAGCCTCATGGCGATAATCGCGCCGGTCATCCAGAGGCACGACCCGCAGGGACTAAGCCCCGTCGACAGAGTGGAACCTCCGAGCGCACAGCACTGGTTCGGGACAGACCACCTTGGCCGGGACGTATACGCCCGCACCGTTCACGGAGCCCGAATATCGTTGCGCGTGGCTGCGTCAGTAGCGCTGATCGTAAGCATCGTCGGCGTCACGATCGGCGTCGTCGTGGGCTACAACCGAATCGCAGACAACATCGCGATGCGCCTGCTCGATGGCATGATGGCGTTCCCAACTCTGATCCTGGCCCTTGCGTTGGTGGCGACTCTGGGTTCGAGTCTGAACAACGTCATCATGGTGATTTGCATCGTGGATACGCCGGGGATGGTGAGGATCGTGCGCGGCATGGTCCTGAGTCTGCGTGAGCGCCCGTACGTGGACGCCGCGCGCGCCATCGGAACGCCACTCCCGATGATCCTGCTTCGCGAGATCGCCCCAAATACGATCGCGCCTGTCCTGGTGCAATCGTCGGTGTACTTCGGGTCGGCTATCCTCACGGAGTCGGCGCTGAGTTTCCTGGGCGTCGGTACCCCGCCGTACATTCCAAGCTGGGGGAATATCATCGGCCAGGGACGGGCTTACATTCAGGTCGGTTTCTGGATCGCATTCTTCCCGGGCGTCTTCCTGGCGCTCACTGTGCTGGCGGCGAATCTCGTGGGGGATGGCTTGAGAGATCTCCTCGATCCGCGACTTCGAGGCGCGCGTTGACCCGGGCTCATCGGCTCTCCGGCTTGTTGGTTGGATGCATCGCTACCCTTTTCGTTGGTTGCGGTGGCGCCGAGGACCAGGAGCCTCTGGCCACTACGCCGGCCGAGAGCGCGACCACGGTCCAATCCGGCGCACAGGGGGAACCGGTCGATTACTCGAAGGGCGTAAAGGTCCCCATCCCGGCGGCCGGTTACGTGACCTTTGTGCCAGCCGCCTCCCCCACTGCCCGCCCGGTCGAAGGCACTCCGACTCCGACGCCGCCCCCGTTCACGTTCAGCGAGAAGACGACCGCAGTCCTGATCGACACCCTCGAGTCCACGCCGAGAACGAGTGCGCGACAGATCGTCACCGACTATCGCGACGACCCGTCCGTAGCTGAAGCCCGCTACAGGGGCAAACCGGTTGTGATACAGGGGACGATCAAAGAGGCGGGGAGAGACTCGGCCGGAAATCCGTTCGTGGTGTTCAATGCGGGACGCGGCACGCTGCGGTGCGAATTTGCGGTGATAAGCGAACCCGAACTGCTGCGACTCACACCCGCGGGGACGAATGCCACGGTTGGAACCGTGGAAGCGTTTGATCCCTCCGAGCTGAGCGTGACGGCCCGGCAATGCAAGCTGGTACTGGGCTACTAGCCGGTACCGGGTGCTAACCGGTATTGGGTTGCGAGGCGGATTGATAACGCAAACGAGCACGCCACCGACCACGCAAACGGGCGCTTCTCACACTCCCGCCGTCCTGGAGCAATCGCGTCCGCTCCTGGAGGTTCGCAACCTCCAGGTTCACTTTCCCGTTACCCGCGGGTTCATCCTGCAGCGCCGGATCGGCAGCATCAAGGCCGTGGACGGCGTCAACTTTTCCATCAACCCGGGCGAAACGCTGGGTCTGGTGGGAGAGAGCGGCTCGGGCAAGACGACGACCGGCCGCGCGATCTTGCAACTGACGAGGCCAACAGGCGGCGAGATCCTCTTCGACGGCCATGATCTGGTCAACCTTAACGGATCGGAACTGCGCAAGATGCGCCGCAGCATCGGCGTGGTATTCCAGGACCCTTACGGCGCACTCAATCCCCGTGCCACCGCAGGACAGATCGTCGGGGCGCCGCTGGTGGTCCACAAGCTCCATGAGAGCAAGGCGGAATATCGAAAACACGTCGAGAGTCTGTTCGAGACCGTGGGGTTGAATCGGTCGATGACCCGCCGGTATCCGCATGAGTTCAGCGGCGGCCAACGCCAGCGATTGGGGGTCGCCCGGGCGCTGGCCGCGCGACCCCGGCTGGTGATCCTGGACGAACCGGTTTCCTCCCTGGACGTATCGATCCAGGCACAGATAATCAACCTGCTTCAGGACCTTCAGGCTCGGTTCAAGCTCTCCTACCTGTTTATCGCACACGACCTCTCGGTGGTGCGGCACATTAGCAACCGCGTCGCCGTGATGTACCTCGGCAAGATCGTCGAGACTGCCGATCGCAACGAGTTGTACCGGAACCCGTTGCATCCGTATACGAAGGCTTTGCTCTCGGCGGCGCCAGTGCCAGACCCGATTGTCGAGCGCAAGAGCGCCCGAATCGTCTTGAAGGGGGATATCCCCAGTCCGTTGAACCCTCCGTCGGGTTGTGTGTTCCACACGCGGTGTCCGATCGCGGTGCCCGAATGCAGTCAGACGGTGCCGGAGCTCAGGCAATTTGGTCCCCTTCATGCGGCCGCGTGTATCCGGGTGCCCGGATATGGGGATGCCAGGCCGGATAGCTCGGGCGAGAAGCATGTATGACGTTCTGATCCGCGGCGGGCAGGTCGTCGACGGGACAGGGACCTCCGGCGTTTACGCAGACGTCGCCATCGCGGACGACACCTTCGTGGCGATCGGGCGCCTGGAAGCTGAGGCGGCGAGGACGATCGACGCCACGGGACTTGTGGTAGCGCCCGGGTTCATCGACCTTCACAGCCACGCCGACTTCAACTTCTTCATCGATCCGACTGCTGACAGCAAGATCACGCAGGGTGTCACGCTCGAGCTTGTCGGCAACTGCGGCATGAGCTTCTGCGCTCCTTTGATCGGCGAGGCGGCAGAAGACCTTGCCACACGCTCCGCGTGGTACGGCACCGGATGGCGACCGAGCTGGACGGAGTTTGGGGGCTACCTGGACGAACTCGAAAAGCAGGGCGCGACATTGAACGTCGCCACGCAGGTAGGCCACGGTACGGTCCGCAAAGCCGTGATGGGCAGTCAGACCCGAGCCCCATCCCCGGAAGAGCAGAGCCGCATGCAGGCTCTCGTGGGAGAGAGCCTCGATGCCGGCGCCCTGGGCTTCTCGACCGGGCTGTCGATGCCGCCTGGCTACTATGCCCTCACGCCTGAAGTCATCGCGCTGGCAAAAGAGGCGGCCTCGCGCGGGAAGCTGTATTCGACGCACGCCAGGGATTCGGGCGATGAAGGTTCTGGCCTGTTCGTTGCAATCGAGGAGGCCCTGGAAATAGGCAGGCGCACCGGGGTCAAGGTCGAGTTCTCGCACATCAAGTGCAACGGATCGACGCGCGGCCGGTCGCCAGAGGTGATCGCGCGGATCGAAGCGGCGCGCAAGGAGGGGATCGATATCGCCGCGGATGTCTATCCCTACATCGCGGCGAGCGGACCGATGAGCGGCAACGTCTTCCCGCGGTGGGCGATGGATGGCGGCCGCCAGAAGGCGCTCGAGCGCATGGCCGATGCAGACCTGCGGGCCATGGCTCGCGCTCATTTGGACGAACGAATCTCCAGCATAGGAGGGCCCGAACGGCTCATGGTTGCTTCGTACCCTCCCAACCGTGAATTCGAGGGGCGCGATCTGCCGAATATTGCCGTGGACCTGAAATGCGATCCCGCCGAGGCTCTGGTCCGGCTATTTGAGAAATACGACGTTCAGTTGATCCTCTCCGGCATGGCGCAGGCGGACCTGGACCGATTCCTGGCGTCGCCATTCGTGGCGGTCGCATCGGACGGCAGCTCGATCAAGTCGACCGGTCCCCTCTCTGCGGGCAACCCACACCCGCGCAGCTATGGCACGTTCCCGCGGTTCATCGATCAGGCGGTGCGGGCGTCGAAGCTGGTGTCCCTGGAAGAAGCGGTGCGGAAGATGACGACTTTGCCCGCCGAGCGGCTCGGCCTGACTCGACGTGGCCGGCTGGCCGCCGGCTATGCGGCCGACGTTGCGGTGTTTGACCCCTGGACATTGGCGGACCGGGCAACCTTTTCGGAACCGCACCAGTACTCGACGGGGATCGAGTACGTCCTGGTCAACGGGGTTCCGGTGGTCGATGACGGCAAGCCGACCGGACGGATGCCGGGCCGCGTACTGCGCGACAAGACGACGTAGCGCCACGCCGGGATCGCGGCGCCTCCTGCCGGTCTCAATGTGCGCCGGCCGCAAACTGGTCGACGAAGACCGCGGTGCCGGGGAATGCTCGGACGAGGCGGCGGTCGCCGGCGACGAGCACCAAGCCCACATGTCCGGCGGGCGATTGGGAAAATGCGAGCCCGTCGTAAGGCGCCGTATCGCCAACGACTACAATCGGCCTGAGCTGGTCGGACTGAAATTTATGCCCCTCGTCTTCCTCCCACACCGACACGAGTTCGTCCTCTGGGGAAGAGAGCGCACCGTTCCCGAACTCAGTAGTCTGGCGTCGCTGGGCGAGCCAGCCGTAACCGCGCTCGTCACCCCGGAGAAGACCGGCCCGGTCGATGGCGTTGGACTTCCCCTTCTGGAGACGATGGCGCTCCTCGCCATGGTCCCTGTGTCGAGCATCCCCGCGCTGCCCGGGTCGGCCGCGACCTGGGCCCTGGCATCCAAGCTCGCTCTCGACCTGGTGAGTCGCGAACGCGCGGTACCGACCGTGACACGTCGTAACGGCGCGATGCAGGCGGGGTGGTGTGCGGCTCTTTCGGATCCCGAGGACGCGTCGCAGGTCGCCGCCCTCGCTCGCAGCATGCCACCTTCGGCCCACGCAGTGCCGGCATCCGGCGGCGGCGACGGCGAGGTATGGGCGCCGGAAGCTCTCCTGCGCGCTTTTCTGGATGCGGCGGTCGATACGCTGATCCGCGCTGCGTGCGGCGCCACCGAGCGGCCTGCGACGAGGCCGCGGCCAGGACGCAAGCGGCGCGATGGCGACTACACGCCCTGGGAGCAGCGCTGGCGATTGGCCCTGGAGGGAAGCAACAGTACTTTCGCATTCGACGGCTTTGTCGAGCGGAGCCTCCCCGACGATCTCCGCAGATGGAGCGAACCGGTTACCGGTTCCCGCGACCGGTTGCGGGCGTGCTTCCGCCTGGAGCTGCCAGAGGTCGATGGCGAACTCTTCACCCTGCGTTTCCTGCTCCAGTCCCCGGACGACCCGAGCCTGCTGGTCGCCGCCGCCGAGGTGTGGGGCACCAGGGGGAGAAGCCTGGCCAGGCTCGGCCATGCATTCCTCGACCCACAAGAGTCCCTGCTGGAGGCCCTGGGCCGCGCCGCCCGGCTTTTTACCCCGATTGCGGAAACCCTCCGCGAAGCGAGGCCGGAGGCGCTCGCTCTCGATCCCGAGAGCGCCTGGGCGTTCTTGAGTGAAGGAGCGCCGGTGCTCGCCGAGGCGGGCTTCGGCGTGATCGTTCCGGGCGAACTGACCGCCGCCGGCCAGCGGCGGTTGCGCCTGCGCTTGCGGGTTGGTTCGACCACCAGGGTACCCGGCGCCGTGGCAGGTGCGGCAGGTCTCGGTCTCGACGAGCTGCTTTCGTTCGAATGGGAAGCCTCGTTAGGCGATACGACCCTTTCGGCGCGTGAGCTTCAGGCGCTCGCCAACCAGAAGGCGCCGATTGTGCGGTATCGCGGTCAGTGGGTGGTCGTGGACCCAGGCGAGCTGGCCGAAATCCACAGCCGGATGGCCGGTGGCGCCGGCAAGATGGCGGTCAGACAGGCACTGGCGGGCGCGTTGTCTGGCGTGACCCGCCATAACGGCAGATACGATGCGGTCGCAGCCGCCGGGGCCTTCGCAGAAATCGTGGAACGGATGCGCGAAGCCGCGACCGTCCCCGTTCAGACCCCGGACTCGTTCCAGGGCGAGCTGCGGCCCTATCAGGCGCGGGGCCTCGCGTGGCTCGCCACCATGGGCTCGCTCGGCCTCGGTGCGTGTCTTGCCGACGACATGGGCCTTGGCAAGACGATTCAACTCCTGGCGTTCTTATTGCACCGC
>JACPRT010000072.1 GCA_016189845.1 Chloroflexota bacterium
AAGTCGCGTCGTTTCCAGCACCGGCATGGAAAGCATCGTCATCAATCGGCTATCGTCTGCGGGATGTTCAGCAAGCGTGTATCCGCACTCATCCGCCCTTTGCTCGCATCCCCTGCGGGCGCGGCCTTCGCGATTCGCGACTTCCGAATGCTCTGGCTCGCCAACTCTGGCAGCTCCTTCGCCCTCAATCTCTGGTTTCTGGCCATGGCATGGCTCGCCTTCGAACTGACGGACTCCCAACTCTGGGTGGGGATCCTTGGGAGCGCCGCGGCCATAGCGGGCATTTCGCTGACCCTGGTGGGCGGCGCCGTTGCCGACCGGCTCGATCGTCGAGGCGTGATTGTAGCCGCCTTTCTGTTGTTTGCCGCATCCGCTCTGGGAGCGGGCCTTCTGGATTCGACCGGCAAGGTGAGCGCGTTACACCTCCTTGGCTTTGCTCTCCTCATCGGAGCGGTGGACGCGTTCAGCAACCCTGCGTACCGAACCCTGGTCGTGGACCTCGTGGGGAACTCTCGCCTGCTTGGCGCAAACGCCCTGGGACAGATCGGCGAGTTCGCCGGAGAGGTCGTGGCGCCGCTGCTGGTTGGTTTTGCCATCGCGGCGAGCGGCCCGGGCGCGGTCTACTTCGCGTCCAGTGGGGTGCTGGTGTGCTCGGCGGTGGCAGTCATGTTCGTGCGACAGCGCACCGGTCGCGTCACCGGGGACCATACTGATGGCAGGTCGGGAATCGCGGTCGAAGTGCGCGAGGGGCTCCGATATGCGCTCCGAACGCCGCCGTTCGCGCCACTTCTCGTGATCTCGTGCACCAGCGCGTTCGGCGCCATGGTCTTTCCTTTGCTCCCGGCCTATGCCCGCGACGAGTTCAAAGTAGGCGCAGCCGGTTTCGGAGTGATGTCAGCGGCGGTGGCCGCGGGCATGGTCGCTGGCGCTGTATTGATGGCTGCCGTGAAACGGATGCCGCAGGGCGGCTGGTCGATCCTGCTATGGCATTTGCTTCTCTATTCATCCATGGCCGGCTTCGCCGTATCTCGCGTCTACCCGTTGTCGATCGCCCTGCTGTTTGGTATGGGAGTCGGAAGCGCGGCCGCGAGCGACCTCGTGATGACGGCGCTTCAGAGTCGTGCTGACGACCGCGTGCGAGGAAGGATGATGGGCATCTTTCGGATCACCGAATCGTTCGAGCCCCTGGGGGCGATCCTGGGTGGCGCGGTGGCCGTCGTTGCGGGCAACTCGTTCGCCGTGCTCCTCGGCGCAGGATTAGGGATGGGCGTCGTGCTGATAGTCTTTGCCCGTTCGCGTGCCCTTCGGGCCGTATAGCCCAAAGTCAAGCTCGGCGCCGTGCGCCGCCTGATGGGCGCGATGGGAGGTGACCCGGCGGCCACCCGCGGCCACCCGGCGCGTACACCGCAACCCCCTTCCCCTCGCGAGAGCGAACGACTAGGATTCGGCGACCACGCCGAGTGCGCCGAGGTCGCCGACACCGCATTTGCGTGCGCAGTTTTCGTCTGCTGGGGGTCGAATCTGACGCTGGCCGCGTCTGTTCGTGGAGGGGTGGGCTGTCATGCAAGAGACCATCAACGCGAGTGGAATCGAGGTGACCAACTGGGGGCGAGACATAGTCTCGCGCCCGCGGGTCGTGATCAAGCCGCGGACGGTGGACGACATCGTCACGATCATGAAGAACCCGGATAAGTACCCATCGCCGGTGCGCGCGATCGGATCTAGGCATTCAACCACGCGCTGCGGCATCGCCGACGGCGGCACGGTCGTCGACATGAGCGGGATGAACCGGATCATCGAGATCGGCGAGGGCCACGTGACCGCGCAGGCCGGCGCCCTCGCGATCGACGTCGCCAAGCAGCTCCAGCAGAAGAAGCTGCAGTTCTTCGTCAACGTCGAGCTGGGCAACATGTCGATCGGCAGCGCCTGCTGCGGGGGTACGAAGGACGCATCGATGCCGGGTGAGTTCGGACAGGTGTGTTCGTACGCCATTTCGATCAAGCTGGTGACCCCCTCCGGCGACCTGCTGGAGGTCAACGAGTCGAAGCCCGACCTGCTGCAGACGATGAGGTCCAGCTACGGACTGCTCGGAATCGTCTACGAGGCGACCTTCAAGGTGCGGCCACTGCAGGCGATGTCGGTCCACCACAGGACGTACAAGCTCGACCAGTTCGAGCGTCAGCTGCCGGATCTCATCGCGCGCGGGGAGTCGATGATGATGTACATCTACCCGTTCCTGGGTGCGGTCACGGTCGAGTACCGGAAGTACGTGCCGCCGAAGGGCAAGCCCAACCGCAGGGCGTGGAAGCTGAGGAACTTCGTCTGGAAGACGCTGGCGCCGTCGGTCGGCTACACCGTGACACGCTTCGTCCCGTGGAAGCCCCTGCGCTACTTCGTCGTCAACCGCTTCAACAGGATGATCCAGTTCGCCCTGAAGGTGGTCGTGAACAGCGATCACACGATCGCGACGGACCAGCTGATCCGCTACCCCCATAAGTCGGGACGCAGCAAGTACACATTCAGCATCTGGGCATTCCCGCAGGAGAGGTACACCGAGGTCCTGCGCGCATACTTCAAGTTCTGCCGCGACCACTACAGGCAGCACGGCTACCGCTGCGACCTGCTGAACGTGGGCTACCGCATCCTCAAGGACCAGAGCTCGCTGTTCTCGTACTCGTTCAACGGCAACGTGATGACGGTCGACCCCGTCTCGACCGGCGCAAAGGGCTGGGACGAGTTCCTGCAGGCGTACAACCGGTTCTGCAGCGGGAACGGCGGGGTGCCGCTCTTCAACCAGACGAAGTGGATCGCGCCCGAGCAGGCGAAGAAGGCGTTCGGGCCGAACCTGACGAAGTTCGCCGCCACACGGAAGCAGCACGACCCGCATAACCGGCTGCTGAACGAGTACTTCGCGGAGCTGTTCGGCAGGTAGCGGTTACCGCAGGTCCTAGTCGGCGTTCAGATTGCCAGCGGCGATCAAGGCCGTCGGCGTT
The DNA here is from genome assembly GCA_016189845.1 of Chloroflexota bacterium. Taxonomy (GTDB): domain Bacteria; phylum Chloroflexota; class Dehalococcoidia; order Lucifugimonadales; family Lucifugimonadaceae; genus VGZT01. The sequence goes on from JACPRT010000072.1 coordinate 2,994, forward strand.
CAGGCCCGCTCGAAGATCACGCGAAGCCCGTCGCTCGGGAGCGGCGACGGCTGGCTGTCGAGCGACAGGTCCTGCGGCGGCAGCCCCCAGGAGTAGGAGCGCAGCAGGACGGCGACCGCCTGCTTCATGACGAGCGTCGCAAGGTCCTCCGCCGGGCACCGGTGGCCGTCCATCGACCCCCCGCTGTGCGGGACGTAGCTGTTGGGCTGCTTCCGGTCCTCGGCGCGCCCCGGGCTGAAACGCTCGGGGTCGAAGCGCAGTGGATCGGTGAAGACCGACGGGTCCTGCATGGTGGCGTAGATCGCCCCCATGACCTTCCACCCTTTCGGCACGCGGTAGCCTCCGTACTCGGCGTCGGCCGTCGCTGTGCTCAGGAAGGTGGTCGCGAAGATGCGGTTGTGACGGCGGACTTCGCGCGTGACGTCGTCCAGGTACTGCATCCTGGAAAGCGCAGCCATCGTGATCGGGCCCGCCGGGGTGATCGTTTGCACCTCCTTGCGGACGCGCTCCCTGACGTCGGGATGGAGCCCGAGCTCCATGCTCATCAGCGACAGCACCCGGAAGATCCCGCCGTAGGCGGCGAAGAACATGTGCACCATCTGCGCTCGCAACTCTTCTTCCGCCAGGCCGGACCCGTCTTGCCCTCTCGCTGCCAGGAGGCGGGACAGGATGTCGTCGCAGGTGCCGCTGCGATGACGAGCGATAGCTTCGTCGATCAGTGAAAGGAGGCGGTCACGGCTGCCGAGCGCGCGACCGTATCTGGTCCAGGGCAGGTTGATGGGGATCGCGCTGAGTCCCGCCAGGAAGCTGTCGAGGAGGGGCACGAGCCGTTCGTAGCCGCCGCCCGCGGTGCGGTCGCCCAGCAGCATGGCCGCGCATACCGATGCGCTGAGGCTCTTGTACTCGCCGACCCAGCCGAACCTCGAGAGCGAAGCCCAGCGTTCCGCGAACTCCTCGACGATCGGCTGGAGCGTGTCGAGATACCTCTGAAGCGAGTCCGGCGTGAAGACCTGCGATACCTTGCCGCGCATCGCCCGGTGCTGCTCTCCGCCCACCAGCGGGAGTGAGCGCTGGCAGAGGAGCTCTCGTATCTGCTTCGGGGCCGCGCCCGCCCGTTCGAACGCCGGGTTGTCGATGAAGAACGTGAAGGCCTCCGGCCCGACGAAGCACACGACCCTGTCCCCAAGGAGCCTGGTCTTGAAGACGTCGCCATGTTCGGCTTCGCGTGACTCGACGAACCGGTGGGGGCTACGCGAGTAGCTCAGCGCCTCGCCAATCAATGGCAGCCCCATGGAACCCGGCGGTGTGTTCAGCCCTGCAGGTCCAACCATCGTGACCCTCGCTTCGCCCGGGAGCGCCGTCACCGGCTCGCCGGCGTTACTGCGTCTTCAAGAACTCGATGAGGTCCCGCTTCTCAGCGTCCGTGAGGTCCGTCCCGTAAACGTGGCCGCCGTTGCCGTTGCCACGCACGGTCGTATCGAACAGGACGCCGTTCTGCTCCGCCCCGGGCCCTGAGCTGACGAACCCCACGCGGTCGAAGTCGAGGACGTCGTACCCGGTATAGAACTTCGTCGGCCGCTGCGCGGGTGGCTTGAGGAGGTCCTCGATTGTCGGCACCGAACCGTTGTGCAGGTAGGGGCCGCGCAGCCAGATGCCATCGAGCGGCGAGTTGGCGTACCCGTTGGTCTTCTTGAAGTGTGAGTACGCCCATGGCTTGCCGGCGCCGGTCTGGTTGAGATAGACGACAAGCTCCCCGGTGAACGAGTCCAGGCGCTCACGGTCGGTGCCGATCTCCGAGATGTCGGTAACCTGGCCCACGTACGCGCCGTCGAGCGAGTGACACGACGCGCAGTGGGCTTTGTAGACCGCCCTGCCCGGCTCGGCACGCGACTGGTCGATACGGCCGGACGGGAACGGCGGCGGGTCGACCTGGTCCCACTCCCACTCCGCGATGCGCTGGATCGCGTCGAGGTCGATGCGGTCCTGCATGCCCTCGATGGCGCCTGCGCCGACCGCCGCGTTGATGTTCCGCTCGTCTACCGAGTTGTTGTTGCCGTCCCAGTGCAGGTGCATCTCGCTCCGCACCTTCTGGTGCCACAGCGACGGCAGGTCGGCCGTCCCGACGATGTCGTTCGAGCCTGGGTCCAGCCCGAAGAACGCGTTGAAAGGGTTGAAGGTGTCGACCCTGCCCGGGCCAGAGGGAGGCCGCCGGTCCATCCAGGCGAACTGCTGCGACTGGCGCCGCAGCGCGTCCCGCGTTCTGGGTATCACCAGGTACCGGTAGAGGAGCCTCTGGAACGGTGAAAGATCGGGGTCGAGGCGGTCGATCGCGGGCATCAGGACGCCAGCGTTGAAGCGGTCGTCGTTGCCTGCGGCGAACAGGAATCGGGCGTATGCCTGGAGGTCGAAGTCGTGGGCAGGCATGCCGAGGACGATCTGCCTGGGCGCGTCGGGCGCCTCCTGGATGGCGCCGGCGTGGCAGGCGGCGCAGTTGAGGCCGACCAGCCCTATCGGCCGTTCCCTGTAGCCTGTGCCAATCGGACGCTCCGACTGCGGCGACTCGTAAATGAGACCTACCCTCTCGTAGCCGGTGCCAGGCCGGTCCGGCAGGTACTCCGGGAATACGTCGGGAAGGACCGTCCAGACCCAGTAGGGGATCCCGGCCCCGGCCTCGGCCCCGATCGAGCCGTACTTGAAGTGGTCCTGAATGTTTGCGTATGTCTGTGGGACGTCGCGGCGGAACCAGACCCACGCCCATGCCCCCAGCGCGATGGCCAGCACGACCACGACGACGCCCGCGATCGCAGTTGCTCGCACCCAGACTGGCCAGGTTGCGACCCGCATCCACGCCGACCTGCCCGCTTCGCGTATCGTGCGCGTAGCCTTAGCCAAGCTTCCCGGCCTGCCTTCGGCTTATGTGGCCCTCGCCGGCCATCCAGCGGACCATATCCGCCAGCGTCTCCCGCGGGTCGCGAGGGTCGAACCCGAGGTCCCGTCGCGCTTCCGAGTCGTCTCCGTGCGGGTCCCAGGCGATGGCGTCGAAACCCTCTCTGCTGAATGGCATCCGGAACGGGAGGCACCGCTGGACTGCGTTGCCCAGGCTGATCATCGGACGCATGCTCCATGCCGGGAGCGTCCTGTGGAAAATGCGGCGGCCGGTGAGTTCAGACAGGATGCGAACGATCTCGGCGAAGCGGATGTTGTGGCCGCTCAGCACGTATCGGCGTGGCCCACGCCCCGGTACAAACATCGCGGCGTGCGCCAGCGCAACGTCACGGACGTCGACGATGGTCAGGCCGCCGGGCGGCCCCAACGGGACCCTTCCAGTGAGGATGTCTCGAACCGCCTGAGCGTTCTCTCCAAAATACGGGTCGCCGGGACCGAATGCGCCTCCCGGGTAGCTGGTGACCACGGCGGCGCCCTCGGCCTGGAACCCTCTTGCAACCCGCTCGGCCTCGGTCTTGGAGCCGTAATAGGCCCCCGGCGGATGCTTCGGTTCGGACCTGCCGCTGAGCACCTCGCCGCGGGCGGGCGGGCAAAGGGCGAACACAGTGGAGACGTACACGATCGGGTCCAGTGCGGCCCTCCGGGCGGCGCCCAGCACCATGCGCGCCCCCTCGACGTTGGTCCGCCACATGGCAGCGGCACGGCGGACATCGAGGGAGTACACCGACGCCCCGTGCCATACGGCATCGCAGCCCTCCATCGCCTCCTGCACGGACGCGGCATCCGTGACGTCGCCGACCGCCGTACTCGGATCCTCGCCCTCGGCAATGTCCTTCGGGACCCTGCGAGGGTCCCGCACCAGGAGCCGGACACGGTGACCGGCCGCGATCAGCGCGCGCACGGTGTGCGATCCGACGAACCCGGTACCGCCGGTCACCAGGATGCGCATGCGTCAGGCGGCGGCCCCGGTTGGTTGTCGTTGGCGGGCTGTCGCCTCGGCTCGAAGCCCGAAGTACAGCAGCGCCCCGGATACGCCGCCGAAGGCGACGTCGCCGATCAGGAACGGCAAGAAGCCGGGCGGGTTGCTGGAAGTGCCCAACCAGTCGAACGTGACCACGAGCCAGTAGATGGCGGCGGCGAGCCGGCCTCCCACCGTCATCCAGGCGACCGCGCGGTACCGCGACGGCATCACCGCTGCCAGAATCTGATAGGCGGTGATGATGAAGATGAGCAGCCCGGCGTTCCTGAGCCACACGGTGTGGAAGCCCGGCTCCAGGTTCAGCGTGTCGATGGCGTACCCGGGAAAGAACAGGGCGGGCACCGCGAAGTAGAGGTTCACGGGCACGCCAAGCCACACGACGATGCTGAACCACTTCAGGTAAGTGTTCATCGCCATGCGTCCCCGAGCCAGGGGTCCGGCCTGAGCTCCCTGTCGAACGCGCGGAGGGGATGCCGTTCAGGCTTGAGGGCCTTTTCGGTGTCCCATGGCTCGAAGGCGTTCTTGACGTTGGCCAGGCCGGTGCCTGCGAGCTCCGGGTAGTGACGGAGGAGCACCGTCTTCAGGCTCGCGTCGTCGATCCACTGCATGCCTTCCTTCGTGTACACGTCCTCGTTGTAGGAGTCGGTGTAGAAGCGGTCGGCCTGCAGCCGCCGCGAAGCGTTCAGGATGAAGATCTGGAAAAGCGTCTCGCCGAACCCGAAACCGGTCGGCCGGCGCCCTTCCGCCAGGGTGCCCACCATCAGGTCCAGCTTTTCGACGTCCTCGGGGCGATCGCCGTAGACGGCCTTTAGCTCCCTCACTTGCCCGGCGTCGTCGGTGAGGTCGTCGAAGGAGCGGATCGGGTTTAGGCCGAGCTGCCTGCGGAACTCGTTGTAGCGCGGCACACCACGTTCGCGTGCCCTGACGATGTCGACCGCCGCGAGGTCGAACAGCCGGTTCCCCGGGATGCTGAGCTCCTGCATGAAGCGCGGGAAGTTGTTGAGGACCAGCTGTCCGGGATGCTGGTTGCCAAACGAGAAGAAGAGGTCGGACATGCTGACGCGTCCGGTCAGCTTCGCGGAGCCGGCCTGGCGTGTGGCAACGAATGGCACCGCCTCCGCCGGCCTATCCGGCCGGTCGACCCTCTTCACGTTGATGAACTCGGGGAGCAGCGAGTGCAGGCGGTAGACCTCGACGAACTCCTCGGTGAGCCCGTACGGCTGTCCGTGCTTGTTGATCGGGTTGCCGACGACCCCGCCAAGCTCGGGGTTCCTTATGTTGATCGTGGCGACCGTCTTCTTTTTCTTGCCCCTGCGGAACTGGTTGGTCAGTATCCCGTACCAGTTGGCGTTGAGCCCGGCCTCCAGGCCCCGGTTTGGGAGGATCGCCGGCGTCCACTCCACGGAATGGATCTTCGCGGTGACGGCCGCGTTGATCAGCCGCGCCACGTTGAAGAGCCGGTCGTCGTCCCAGTCCGGGTGTGCGCCCTTCAGGCGGTCGCAGATGGCGTTGTGCTCGCGGGTGAACAGCGTATGGAGCATGGACAGGCCGACCCACCAGTTGCGGGTGAATCCGGTCAGCTCGATCCCCTTGTCGTCGAGCGGCAGCGTGCCGTCGGGCCGCACCTTGAGCTTGCCGTCGACGCCGGTGCGGAGCCGGTCGACCGTCTCCTGATTGCTGCCGTACACCTGCGAGGCATCCCACCAGTGCGTGACTTCGTTGATGAAGGTCGCCGGGGTCTCCTCGCGCCCTTCCATCCGGGTGGGGTCCGGCTGGGTCCGGCCAATCCTGATGTTCGTCTGCTGGAACTTCTTCCTGGCGGGGTCGTCGTCGGCCAGCGGGACCTCGATGCAATCGTCGATCAGGTCCTCGCCGTGGTGCACCCAGTCGTGGTTCTCGAAGTTGATCCAGGACGCCGCCAGCATGTTCAGGAACGGTATTTCCTTCATGCCGTTCTCCCGGGAGAGGAGCTTTCGGCTTATCTCTCTCGGGTTGGGGCTGAGGAGGGACTCGCCGGTCTCGGCGCGGATCACCGCATTCTCGACGTTCCGGTGGAACCGGGTGCCCGCCGCGCCTTCCTTCGGGTCCGACAGGTTGTTCCATGTCCCGTCCGCAGTGCGGAAGTGTGTGACTCCCTCCGGAGGGGTCGTGCCCTTCGGATGAAATCCCACCAGCGCGCCCCGCGGGTAGGCGTCCTTCAGATTGTCCCTGTCCAGCTTCTCCCGCATGTATGCGAGGGTCAGGAGGGCGATCGTGAACGGGCGCCGGTACCAGTCCGTCCAGACCTTCCCGCGGTATCCGCAGATCCTGCCCACCAGCTCGGTGACGACCGTCATGCCGATCGTGCCCACGTCGCCCAGTCTGTTGCCTAGGAACCGGCGGAGTCTGGTCACAAACCCTGGCCGGGACGGCGGCAGTGGCGCCGGGAGCGTGCCCGGCGGCAGCGTGGCCGGGGCGAGCAGCCTGTCTCGCTCGAAGAAAGTCAGCGCTGGGACGCGCACTTCGACGCCGGCCATTGCATTTGTCCGTGCGAGGTCGCGCATCTCGCGCCAGCCCTGGTTCGACGGATCGAAAGCCAGCGCCTTCTCGTACTGCTCTGCCGCCGCGTCGTACTTCTCGAGCTGGAAGTACGCCACTGCCAGGAGCGCGTGCGCTTCTCCAGTGGGTTTGCTCGCTACGATCTGCTGGAGGAGGTCGGCCGCCTCGGAGTACTTCTCGAGCGCGAGCAGCCGGCTCGCAGAAATCGTCCACTCCTGGTCCTGGACCTGGCTCATCGTCACCCCCCGACTTGCCTGAAGACCTGGGACCGGACAGGACCCGCGCCCCTCGCTGGCGATTACCGGTCCGCCGTCCGGGGCGTCATCTTAACCCTCCGCGGGCGCCCTGGCGGTTGACTCAGGGGTTGTTCCGCGGGTTACCGGCGGACGGGCATCGAATGCCGCATGGCCGCCAAAGCTGCGCCGCCGTCGTTGGCCGCTATTTCGCTTTGCTGGCCAGCAACTGCCTCATCTCCCTGACCGACGCCTGCTGCCATGCTGGATAGCGGACCATCGTGCGTTTTCGGTTTTCTGCGCGAAAGTCCTGCTCGCTGGCGTTAGGCAATTCCTTCTTCACCTGCTCGGTGATCTGCGCCCGCTCCTCATTGGCGAGCGCCGGCCGCTCTGTCCAGTGAGCGACGTATGTGACGTCCTTCGAGTAGAACACGATTACCGGTATCGACTGGAACTCACCGCGGTTCAGGAACTCGTTCATGATGTCGACGTTCTTGTCTCGCGGGAATATGCGGATCTCGATGCCCGACGCCTCAGCAATCCTTACCGCCACCGGCATGCCTCGATAGACGTCCGGACACCAGTCTTCGCCGATCACCAGCATCTTTGATACACGGCCCGAGGCGGCGAGGCTCTTGAAGAAAGCCGCGTCGTCGGGACTTACCTGTGCCGACTTGTAGTTCGCCTCGAACTGGTCCAGGTTGACCTTGGCCTGCGCCAGGAAGTCCTTGTAGGACAGCCCCTGAGCAAACCGCGCCGGCGTCACAACCGTTGTCGTCCCTGTCATATGGTCAGCCTCCAATCAGCAACCCATCCCATCCCACGTAAAGACGCGAAGCTCCGGGCGGCCACGCCGCCCTAGCCAATGTGTCAACCAATCAGGTTCTTGTACCCGATCTCCACCCGCCCTTCCGGGTAGACGATTATAGGCACCATGTCGGCGTAGCCGAGCGCCTGATCGAGCCACTCCTGGTTCTCGCTGACCAGCCGCTCCTCGAACTTGATGCCGGCTCTCGTCCAGTCTGCCTTGAGGGTGTCGGACG